>JAOTUO010000196.1 GCA_029863845.1 Myxococcales bacterium | reverse complement strand
GGCGCTCCTCCAGCTGCTGCCCGCGCCGCGCCGTCCGCGCCGCCGAGCGGGCGGCGACGCGATCGACCGGATGGCGCAGCGGCTGGCCGTCCTGGCGGTCCGCCGGCGGCCGGCGATCCTGCTGACGGGGGCGGCGGTGGCCGCGGTCGCACTCGCCGGGACGACTCGGATCCACGTCGGCAGCGACTTCGTGCGCAACTTCGATCCCGACAGCCCGGTGCGCCGGGACATCGACGCCGTGAACGAGCACCTCGAGGGATCGAACGTCTTCTACGTGGTGCTCTCGTCCGAGATCCGGGACGCCTTCACGTCGCCGGAAACGCTGCACGAGATCAGTCGCCTGCAGGAATGGCTCGACGCGCAGCCCGAGATCGGCGGCACGACGTCGCTGGTGGACTACGTGCGGCTCATCAACCGGGGCTTCCACGACGATGACCCGGCCCACCTCGTGATCCCGGAGTCTCAACGACTCGTGTCCCAGCTTCTCCTGTTCGGGTCGAACGACGAGCTCGAGAGCTACGTGGATTCGCGCCGCCAGACGGTTGCCGTCCGGGTCCGCTCGAAGATCCAGGACTCGGGGGCGATGGCGGCGCTGGTGCGGCGCATCGAGCAGCACCTGGCGGGCCTGCCTTCCGGGCTCCGCCCCACCGTCACCGGAAACAGCGTGCTCGTGGCCCGGACGATCGACGACATCGCCCAGGGTCAGGCGGTGAGCCTGTCCATCGCGTTCGTCGTCATCTTCGCGGTGCTGTCGCTGCTGTTCACCTCGCTGCGGGTGGGCATGTTCGCGCTCGTCCCCAACGCCCTCCCGGTCCTCGTGTACTTCGGAGCTCTCGGCTGGAGCGGCGTGACGCTCAATCCCACCACGGGGCTCGTGGCGTGCCTCGTGCTCGGCATCGCCGTCGACGACACGATCCACTTCATGACGCGCTTCAACCAGGCCGCGCGGCGCCTCGCCGACGAGACGGAGGGTGTGGCCGAGGCGCTCCGGACCGTGGGGCGTCCGGTCACGTACACCAGCGCCGCGCTGTGTCTGGGATTCCTGGTCCTCACCACGAGCGAGCTGCGGAACCAGGCCGAGTTCGGCGCCCTGGCCGCCTTCACGCTGGCGGTCGCGTGGCTGATCGACGTGACCTTCACGCCGGCGCTCTGCGCGCGGATGCGGATCGTGACGCTGTGGGACGTGGTCAGCCTCGACCTGGGCGAGGACCCGCAGCGCTCGATCCCGCTCTTCGAGGGGCTCAAGAAGACCCAGGCCCGCATCGCGGCCCTGATGGCGAGTATCCGCCGCGTCCCGGCGGGCCAGCAAGTCTTCTCGGCCGGCGAGGAGGGCGACGAGATGTACGTGGTGATCGACGGACGCCTGGCCGTATCCATCGCCACGGAGCGGGGACGCGTGCACTTCAACACGCTGGAGCGCGGCGACGTCGTGGGCGAGGTGGCTCTCTTCCACGGCACGCGCACCGCCGACGTCGAAGCGGTCACGGACGCGCGCCTGCTGCGGTTCACGCACCAGGACCTGGAGCGGATCCGCCGCCGTTACCCTCGCACCGGCGCCCAGCTCTACCGGAACCTGAGCCGGATTCTTGCCGACCGGGTCGCATCCACCACCGCGAAGGTCCGCTGAGTCCGCTTCAGCGACGCAGCTCCGCGAGGCGGTCGACGCTGTCGCGAAACTCCCGGGCATCGGCGTAGCGCGGACCGTGGACGACGTGGGTGACGCCGATCTCGGCGAAGGCGCGCAGCTGCTCCGCGGCCTGCGGCGGGTCCGCGACGGCCAGCGCGGTCAAGAGGACGACCTCGGGCGGCGGCCGACCGTCGCGCTCGGCCCGCTCCCGCAGCTCGGCCACCGGTGCTCGCAGCGTTCCGGGGTCGCCGCCGATCGGGATCCAGCCGTCCCCGTAGCGCAGGGTCCGCTCCAGGGCGTGGGGGGGAGCGCCGCCCACGTAGATGGGCGGACGCGGAGGCCGCGGCCGGAACAAGAAGCGCTGCCCGTTCGCCTCGACCTCGTCCCCGGCAAAGCAGCGGTGCAGGAACGCCAGGGTCTCGTCCGTGATCCGCCCGCGCTGCGATCGCTCGACACCGAGCGCCCGGAACTCCGCCGCCATCCAGCCGACGCCCACACCCAGCTTCAGGCGCCCGCCGGAAAGCTCCTGCACGGTGGCGATCCCCTTGGCGGTCGGAAGCGGCGGGCGGTACGGGAGGATCAGCACGCCGGTGGCGAGCCCGATGCGCGACGTCAGAGCCGCGAGCCACGCCAGCGTCGCAAGCGGGTCGAGGTAGCGTCCGCCCGAGCCCTCGGCGCCGTCTGGCGGGATGGCGATGTGATCGGGCAGCCAGAGGTCGTCGAGGCCCGCAGCCTCGGCCGCCTGGGCGCAGGCGGCGACGGTCTCGCGCGTCGCCTGCGGCCCCATGCTGCGGATCACGACGCCGAGCTTCACGTGGCGTTCACCGGTGCGTCGCAACCGCGCGTGAGTACTGGAAGGTGCGACGTCGCGGTGCTCCCAAAAATGTCTCCCTGCCACTACTACGCACCCTTTCGGCCCCCGATGTCAACCGGCGCCGGGGCCGCGAAGCATTTGCCCCCGGCCGGGGATCGGTGATAGGAATGGTTTCGCGATGGAAGCCGGCACACCCCTGCGGATCGGGATCCTGGGAGCCGCCCGGATCGCGCCGATGGCGCTGATCCGACCGGCGCGGCAGGTGCCGGAGGCCGAGGTCGCGGCCGTCGCGGCGCGGGACGAGGCGCGGGCGCGGAGCTTCGCGAGCAAGCAGCGGATTCCGCGCGTGCACCGCGATTACGCGGCGCTCATCGACGATCCCGACCTCGACGCCGTCTACAACCCCCTGCCCAACGGCCTGCACTGCGAGTGGACGATTCGCGCGCTCGAGGCGGGCAAGCACGTGCTGTGCGAGAAGCCGATCGCCGCCAACGCCGAAGAGGCCGAGCGCATGGCCGAGGCGTCGGAGAAGGCCGGTCGCGTCCTCGTCGAAGCCTTCCACTGGCGCTACCACCCGCTGGCCGCGCGGATGAAGCAGATCATCGACGGCGGGGATCTCGGCCGCCTGCGCCACCTGGAGGCGAGCCTGTGCTTCCCGCTCGTGATTCCCGGCGACATCCGCTACCGCTACGATCTCGCTGGGGGCGCCACCATGGACGCCGGCTGCTACACGATCAGCATGGTCCGGCACCTCTCCGGCGTGGAGCCGGAGGTCGTCGGCGCCGAAGCGCGCCTGTCCTCGCCGCAGGTCGACCGCTGGATGCGCGCCGAGCTGCGTCTTCCCGACGGCCGCACCGGCCGCATCACCTGCTCGTTGTTCTCGTCGACGCTGTTGCAGCTGACCGTTCGGGCTCACGGCGACAGCGGCGAGCTGCGCGTCTTCAACCCGATCGCGCCGCACATCTACCACCGCCTGAGCGTCCGCACGCCCGCGGGCGTCGCGCGAGAGCGCGTCGCGGGAGACTCCACCTACACGCACCAGCTCCGCGCCTTCGTCGCGGCGGTGCGCAGCGGGGCGCCGATGGTCACGGACGCTCGCGATGCCGTGGCCAACATGCGCGTCATCGACGCCGTCTACGACAAGGCGGGTTTGAAGCGCCGCGGCACCTAGGCCGGGCGCGGGGAGTTCCGTGGGAGTCGTCGTCGAGACCCGCGGCGGAAGGCTGGAGGGCGTTCAGGAGGAGGGCCTCCAGTCCTTCCGCGGCGTTCCGTTCGCGAAGCCGCCGGTGGGAGCACTGCGCTTCGCGGCGCCGCAGCCGCCCGAGCCGTGGAGCGGCGTGCGCGCGGCCCGGGACTTCGGCCCCTCGGCGCCCCAGAGGGTGAGTGAGATCGAGGCGAGGTTCGGCCTGCGCGTGGGCAAGCAGAGCGAGGACTGCCTCACCCTCAATATCACCACGCCGGCCTCCGACGGCGCGCGCCGGCCCGTCATGGTCTGGATCCACGGCGGTGCGTTCACGATCGGCTCGAGCTCGCAGAAGATGTACGACCTGCGCCCGCTCGCGCGCCGCGGCGGCGCCGTCATGGTCGGCATCAACTACCGTCTGGGAGCGCTCGGCTTCCTCGACCCGGCCGCGCTCGGCGGCGAGACGCTCGGCGCGACCGCGAACGCGGGAATCCTCGACCAGGTTGCGGCGCTCGCGTGGGTCCGGGACAACATCGAAGGCTTTGGCGGCGACCCGGGAAACGTGACCCTCTTCGGCGAGTCCGCCGGGGGCATGAGCGTCGCCACGCTCCTGGGCATGCCGGCGGCGCGGGGTCTCTTCCACCGCGCTATCGCCCAGAGCGGCGCTGCGCATCGCGTGAACCGCGCCGAGGAAGCGGCCGAGGTCGCCACGCTCTGGAGCCGGGAGGTCGGGCTCGAGCCGGGCTCCGCGAAGTGGCTGCGAGAGCTTCCGCTCGACGCGATCCTGCGCGCGCAGAGCCGCTGCGTGACGGTGTTCGAGCGCGAGTCGGCGCGCCGCGCGTTCTGCCCGAGCGTCGACGGCCGGACGCTGCCCGAGCACCCCTTCGAGGCGATCCGGGGCGGACTCTCGCGCGACATCCCCGTCGTCGTCGGCACCACCCGCGACGAGTGGAAGCTCTTCGGCGTGATGGACCCACGGGCCCGGGAGCTCGACGAAGCGGGGCTCCTGAAGCGCGTCGAAGCGCGACTCGGCGGTCCGGAGCCGTCGGGCCGCGCACGCCGGCTCGTCGAGGCCTACCGCAGGGCGCGAGAGGGACGCGCGAGCACCGACCCGCCCGAGCTCTTCTTCGCCATCGAGACCGACCGGGTCTTCCGCATCCCCGCGGTGCGTCTGGCCGAGGCCCAGTCCGCGCACCGCGCGCACCCGCCGCGCACCTGGGCCTACCTCATGTGCTGGGAGTCCCCACTGATGGGCGGCGCCCTCGGCGCCTGCCACGGCATCGACCTGCCCTTCGTCTTCGGTTCGGTGCGTCGCAGGGGAATGCAGCGCTACGCCGGCGGAGGTCCGGATGCGGAGCGTCTGAGCGATCGGATGATGGACGCCTGGCTGGCCTTCGCGCGCAGCGGCGATCCGAACCACCCCGACCTGCCGGCCTGGGAGCCCTACGACGCGGCCCGCCGCGCCACGATGATCTTCGATCGCGAGCCCGAGCTCGGCTTCGCGCCCTTCGACGCGGAGCGTCGCGCCTGGGCGGGGATTCCCTAGCGCGAGTGCTCGCCACGCCCCGCAGGCGTGAGCGGCCGTGGCCGCGGTGGAGTTCGTATACTGTCTCGCGGTCGCCGACGCGAGATCAGGCGCGGAAGTTCCCGGGTCGCTCGCGGAGGCAGAGAGGGGTGCCGAGCAATGCGAGGGGAGGACGAGCGAGAAGCTCTCGCCGCCGAGTTCGAGCGTCACATCGCGGAAGAGGGCGAGATCCTGGAGATGTACCATTCGCTTGCCGACAAGCTGCCGGAAGGCCCCCTGAGCGTCCTGGTCAACCACATCGCGACCGACGAGGAGATGCACCATTTCCTGCTGCGCACCCTGGCCGATTGGCTGCGAACGCCCCCCACCCGGGTCGAGAACCCGGCGGGACCCGCTCCGCACTCGGACGAGATCCTGCGCCAGACGCGAACGCTGCGCGGGCACGAGAAGAAGACGATCGAAGCCTGTCGCGGCCTGAAGTCCCAGCTCTCCGGCGAGGAGGGCGAGCTCTTCGATGCCATCCTGGACGCGATCACCCTGGACAGCGAGAAGCACCACCGGCTCCTGCTGACCGTGGAGAAGCTGGTCGCGACCTAGCGGGTTCTCGGGACCCTGCGCCGGACGGCGGTCCCCGCGATCGGCTTCGCCTCGGCGCGAACGCCGGGCACAGCCGGGGGGACGGCGTGGCGGCGCATTCGATCACGCTACACTGGCCGTCAGGGAGCCGAGCATGGCCGAGAAGCTGAACCGGACCAGTCGACGCATCACCGGGCCCAGGTCCCAGGGCGCCTCGCAGGCGATGCTCTACGCCACGGGCCTCTCCGAAGCCGACATGGACAAGCCCCAGGTGGGCATCGCGAGCTGCTGGTACGAGGGCAACTCGTGCAACATGCACCTGCTCGACCTCGCGGCGAAGGTGAAGGAGGGCGTCGTCGCCGCGGACCTGGTGGGCTTCCGCTTCAACACGATCGGAGTGAGCGACGGGATCTCGATGGGGACCGAGGGCATGAGCTACTCACTCCAGTCGCGGGACCTGATCGCGGACTCGATCGAGACGGTGATGGGCGCCCAGTGGTACGACGCCAACATCTCGTTGCCCGGCTGCGACAAGAACATGCCGGGCTGCGTCATGGCGATGGGGCGCGTGAACCGGCCCTCGCTCATGATCTACGGCGGCACCATCAAGCCGGGACGCAGCCGCGGGGGCGACCCGCTCGACATCGTCTCGGCGTTCCAGTCCTACGGCGAGTTCATCACCGGGCGCATCGACGAGGAGACGCGTCGCGACATCGTCCGCCACGCATGTCCGGGCGCGGGCGCCTGCGGCGCCATGTACACCGCCAACACCATGGCGTCGGCCATCGAGGCGCTGGGCATGTCGCTCCCCTACAGCGCGTCGACGCCCGCCGAGGAGCCCGGAAAGCTCGACGAATGTTTCCGGGCCGGGGCGGCGATCCGCCATCTCCTCGAGCGGGACCTCAAGCCGCGGGACATCATGACGCGCGAGGCGTTCGAGAACGCCATGGTCGTCGTGACCGTGCTCGGCGGCTCCACCAACGCCGTGCTCCACCTGATCGCGATGGCGCGCTCGGTCGGGGTCGAGCTTTCGATCGACGACTTCCAGAAGGTCAGCGATCGGGTGCCCTTCCTCGCCGATATCAAGCCGAGCGGCCGCTTCGTGATGGAGGATCTCCACGAGGCGGGCGGCACGCCCGCGGTGATGAAGCTCTGCCTCGATCACGGGGCCCTGAACGGCGACTGCCTCACGGTGACGGGGAAGACGCTCGCCGAGAACGTGGCGGAGCTCCCCGGCCTGGCGGAGGGGCAGGAGGTGATCCGCCCCTGGGACGACCCCGTCAAGGAGACGGGCCACATCCAGATCCTCCGCGGCGGCCTCGCGCCCGAGGGTGCCGTGGCGAAGATCACCGGCAAGGAGGGCCTGAGCTTCTCCGGCCCGGCGCGCGTATTCGACTCCGAGGAGGACATGCTCGCCGCTCTCGAGCGCGAGCAGATCGAGGCGGGCTGCGTGATCGTGATCCGCTACGAGGGGCCGAAGGGCGGACCGGGCATGCCGGAGATGCTCACGCCGACTTCGGCGATCGTGGGCGCCGGCCTGGGCGACCGGGTGGCGCTGATCACCGACGGCCGCTTCTCCGGCGGCTCCCACGGCTTCATCGTCGGCCACGTGACGCCGGAGGCGCAGGAGGGTGGCGCGATCGCGCTGGTCGAGGACGGCGACGTGATCGCGATCGACGTCAAGAAGAAGACGATCGACCTGGAGGTGAGTGCCCGCGAGCTGGAGCGCCGGGCCCGGCTCTGGACGGCGCCGCCGCTCAAGGCGACGAAGGGCACGCTCTACAGGTACATCAAGACCGTCAAGTCGGCGTCCGAGGGCTGCGTCACCGACGAGTGATCGAACGGCGCCGGACGTGAATCGCGTAGCACGCTTTCTGCCGCCCGGATGGTGGCGGTGGGCGCTTGGCATCGGCCTCCTGCTGACCGCAGCCGCGAACTACTTCGCGAGAGACCTGCGCTTCGATGCCGACTTCCTCGAGGTTCCCCTGCGCCCGATGCGGATATCGCCGGGGCTTCAGGTGGCTGATGCGCTGCCGGCCGACCCCGGCGACCTCTCGGGGTACAGCCTGCTGCTCGTCACTCTCGATACGACGCGGCCGGACCGGCTCGGGTGCTACGGAAACGGCGAGATCCGGACCCCGGTCCTGGACGCCCTGGCCCGAGACGGGGTGATCTTCTCCAACGCCTACGCCACCTCGCCCACGACGTTGCCCTCGCACGCGTCGATCCTGACCGGGTTGTATCCACACCGTCACGGCTCT
>JAOTUO010000195.1 GCA_029863845.1 Myxococcales bacterium | reverse complement strand
CGTGCGATGCGCGCGATCTTCTCGGCGCGCAGGTTCACCATCGCCTGATTGTTCTCGGGGTCGTAGGAGACGTTTCCGGTCACGTCCTGCTTCGACAGCCCGCCGATGCGATGCTCGAGCCCCGGCGTGCCGGGTACCGCCCAGGGGCGCGCCAGCGTCTCCGGATCCCGGGCGTAGGGATGAAAGTCCTCCGGATCGGTGCGGAGAGTCACGGGCTGCCGCTCCAGTGTGTCGACGTCCGGAATGCGCCAGGGCTCGGAGCTGTTGGCGAGATAGCCGTCGGTCAGCACCACGACCGGCGTCATGTGGCGCACGGCCATGCGGAAGGCCTCGAGGGCGATGTGGAAGCAGTCGCCCGGCGTGGAAGCCGCGAGCACGGGCAACGGGCTCTCGGAGTTCCGGCCGTAGAGGGCGAGCAGCAGGTCGCCCTGCTCGTTCTTGGTGGGCATCCCCGTGGAGGGCCCCGCGCGCTGGATGTCGAAAACGACCACCGGCAGCTCGGCCATGACCGCGAGACCCAGCGCCTCCTGCTTCAGCACGAAGCCGGGGCCGCTCGTCGTGCAGGCGGCGAGCACGCCCGCGAACGAGGCGCCGATCGCGGCGCTCATCGCCGCGATCTCGTCCTCGGCCTGAAACGTCTTGACCCCGAAGTGCTTGTGACGAGCCACTTCGTGGAGCACGTCGCTCGCAGGCGTGATCGGGTAGGCGCCCAGGAACATGGGCCGGCCCATCAGCTGACCGGCCGCGACGATTCCCCAGGCCAGGGCCGTGTTGCCGGTGATGTTCCGGTACAGACCGGGCTGGATCTTCGCCTTCGGTACGACGTAGGACACGGGGAACAGATCGGTCGTCTCCCCAAAGGCGTGGCCGGCCTTCAGGACGAGCCGGTTGGCCTCGAGCACGTCGCCCTCGAAGCGGCTCTCCAGCCAGCGGAGGGTGGGTTCCATCGGCCGGTTGTAGAGCCAGTACATGATCCCGAGGGCGAAGAAGTTCTTGCAGCGATCCGAGTCGCGCTGGCTCAAGTCGAGCTGCTTGAGCGCCTCGCGGTTCAGCTTCGTCAGCGGAATCTCGACGACGCGGTAGCGGTCGTGCAGCCCGGGAAGCGGGTCTTCGTCGTAGCCCGCCCGCTGAAGGCTCTTCTTGTGGAAGCTGTCCTGGTTGACGATGACCATGCCGCCGGGTCGGAGATCCTCGATGTTCGCCCGCAGCGCGGCCGGGTTGAACGCCACCAGCACGTCCGGCTCATCGGCGGGGGTGCGGATCTCGTGGGATGCGAACTGGATCTGGAAGCCGGAGACGCCGGCCAGGGTTCCCGCCGGCGCCCGGATCTCGGCCGGGTAGTCTGGGAGCGTCGAGAGATCGTTGCCCGCGAGCGCCGTCGCCTCGGTGAACTTCGTGCCGGTGAGCTGCATGCCGTCACCGGAATCGCCGGTGAATCGGATCGCGACACGGTCGATCCGCTCTACCGGCTTGCCTCGCATGGGACTCCTCTCCCGCCTGGATCCCCGCACACGCACGATTGTATCCGGCGCCGGAGACGCCGACACCCCCTTGGGCGCGGCCGCGGCCGGAAGCCGCAGCCGAAAAACGAGCAGCCCTGTCGCGGCCTTCGCCCACCGGGCTGCGCCGGGATGAGGCTCAAGCAGCGGGGGTCGAACTCCGATACCTCGGGAATGTTCTTACCGGCTGCGTCGGCTCCCGATCCGGCAGCGACCCGGCTCCGGGTGCTGCGGCTCTCGCTGAACACGCCGATTCTCGCCATCGAGGGTCTCCCCGTGGGACCGGCGCGGGCGGCGATCGCGCTCGTCCAGGGGCCGACCCGAAGCTCCCGGCTCGAGGTTGCGATCCACTCGCTGCGCACCGATCAGGTGCTGTTCTACGCATACGAGGCGGCGCCGGAGGCGGGGGGGCTCGCGGCGAGCGACTTCGAAGCGGCCCTGTCGTTCGCGGGGGGCATGGGCTTCCTGTTCGAGGGGGACCGGATCGACGGGCGCGACGCGGTTGGAGGCCCCGATGCCCTGCGGCTCTGGAACGACTGGGTGGGCAAGGCGGCGCAGCCGCCGCGCAGTGAGCCGCAGGCGAACGAAGGCGGGCCCCCGCGAAGAAAGGCGGCGCAGCCGCCTTGCAGTGAGCCGCAGGCGAACGAAGGCGGGCCCCCGCGAAGAAAGGCGGCGCAGCCGCCGCGCAGTGAGCCGCAGGCGAGCGGGCCGTTCGGCCGGATTCCGTTGACCAAGTTCCGATACGGCGCCCGGATCCGCGAGCCGATGGATCGGGAAGGCCGAATTCTCTGCCGGGTCTGAGTCCGGCAGGTTGGAGGGGGGCATGACGAAGAACTTTCGTTCACACATCGCGGCCGTGCTCTGCGGGGTCGGGTGCTCCGCCCTGATTCCGCTGGCTGGCTGCGCCACCTCGGCAACGAAGGCGCAGGCGGAGCTCGATACGAAGAAGGCGCGCTCCCAATTCGAGATCGGCATCGACCACCTGAACAACGGTCGGGTCGCCCTCGCCCTGGGGCAGCTGCTCTCGGCCGAACGCCTCGACCCGAAGAACGCGCGCATCCAGTACGCCCTCGCCGAGGCCTACACGCGGAAGGGGAAGATCGAGGAGGCGGAGCAGCACCTCCTCCGGGCGCTCGAGCTCTACCCGCCCTACCACGACGCGCGACTCATGCTGTCGAACCTCTACATCCACGAGGGGCGCTACGAGGAGGCGATCGTCCAGACCGGCTTGTTGCTGGAAGATCCGACCTTCCCGGGCCCGTGGCGCGCGATCACGAACCAGGGCTGGGCGAAATTCCGGCTCGGCCGCAACGCGGAGGCGCGGGTGGACCTCGAGCTCTCGCTCGAATACAACCGAAGGCACTGGCCGACGTTGCTGAATCTCGGCATCCTCGAAGCCCAGGAAGGCCACCGCCTCGAGGCGATCGCGCTGTTGGGGGAGATGCTCGACCTTGATCCCCGACCTACCGCTCAGGCCGAGGCGAACTATCGACTCGCAGAGATCTACGTGTCGATCGGCCAGCGCGAGCGCGCTCTGGGCCACCTCATGACGGCGGTCGCCCAGGTACCGAGCGGTCCATGGCGCAAGAAGAGCGAGGAGTACCTGAAGCTGCTGCGGTAGAGTCGATCGGGCGCTATCTGGCCCGTCAACGGCTTCTCCGCGGCATCTCGCTCGACGACCTGGCAGTCCTGACGAGGATCCCGCGCCGCTCTCTCGAACGCCTCGAGGCTGGCGCCTTCGACCGCGAGCCAGACGGCTTCGCGCGGGGCTTCGTGCGGACCGTGGCCGGCGCGCTCGGCCTCGATCCCGACGAGGCCGTGCTGCGCCTGATGAAAGAGCCGCCCGGCGACGACCCGGTCGGCGCGGCCGGAGCGGCGGGGGTGCCGCGCGGCATCCTCGGCGGCCTGGTCCTGGTGCTCGCGATCGTGGTGGTGGCGCTGCTCGTGTGGAATCTGCAGCCGCTCGTCGCCGAGCCGTCGGCGGAGGCCCCCGGGTCGGAGATCGTCTACCGCCGCGATGCCGTCCGCGCCCTGGACGCGGAGCGAGGCGGACCGCGCGCCCCGCGGGCGGCGATGCGTCCGGGCGGAGGTCCGCCGCCCGAAGGAGATGCGGCGAGCCGCTAGACTCCGATCGTGGCGGGCATCCGGACCGAGGCGGTGGTCCTCCGCTCCGTCGATTTCGCGGAGTCGGACCGGATCGTCCACCTGCTGGTACCGGACACCGGCCGACTCACGGCGATTGCCAAGGGGGCACGGCGCAGCGTCCGGCGTTTTCCCGGGACCCTGGATCTGTTCAACCACTTGCGCGTCCAGCTCCAGACGCGGCGATCCGGAGCCATGGCGCGCCTCGAGCAGGCGACCCTGATCGAGTCGTTCACGCCGCTGCGCCACGAGACGCGCCGCTTCGCGATCGCCTGCTACCTGCTCGAGGTCCTCGACCGCCTCGCCCCGGAAGCGGGCGCGCGCGACGACATGCGGCGACTGTTCCGCTTCGCACTGGCCGCCCTGCGGGCGGCGGCCACCCGCAAGCCGGACGCGCGACTGCGCGTCTTGATCGAGCTGCGCGCGCTGGAGGCCCTGGGCCTGCGGCCGGAGCTTCGCCGCTGTGTCCGCTGCGCCGCGGAGCTCGGCGGCGCCGCGCAGGTCGACTTCCACGTGGCGGACGGCGGCACGCTGTGTGGGCGTTGCGCGGCTCCATTGGACGGTCTCCTGCGCGTGCACGTCGGGACGCTCCGCGCACTGGAGCAGGGGCTGCGTTTCGATTTCGAGCACCTGGATCGCCTGGTGCTGGGGCCCGTCGCCCTCGCGGAGAGCCGGCAGCTGGTCGGCCGCTTCCAGCGCTTTCACGTCGGCGTGGACCTCCGCAGCGAGCGCTTCCTCAACGAGATGCTCCCGGCCTGACGGACCGCCCCCCGGGCGAACGCGAAGCCGATATACTCGCCGCCCTCATGGGATCGCAGGCCCCCGCCTCCTCGCGTCGCCTCGAGCGCATGGACGACCTGGTCGCCCTGTGCGCCCGGCGCGGCTTCGTCTTCCCCTCCAGCGAGATCTACGGGGGGATCAACGGCTTCTGGGACTACGGTCCGCTCGGCGTCGAGCTGAAGAGCAACCTCAAACGGGCCTGGTGGCAGCGGGTCGTGCGGGAGCGCGCGGACGTGGTGGGAATCGACAGCTCGATCATCACGCACCCGCGGACCTGGGAGGCCTCCGGTCACGTGGAGTTCTTCAGCGATCCCATGGTGGACTGCCGCGCCTGCAAGAAGCGCTTCCGCGCCGACCAGATCGATGACGCGGGGCCCTGCTCGGCGCGCGAGGGCACCTCGCAGCACGAATTCACCGAGCCGCGCAACTTCAACCTCATGCTCCAGACGCGAATCGGCGCTTCCGAAGAGGCGGCCTCCATCGCCTACCTGCGTCCCGAAACCTGCCAAGCGATCTTCAACGACTTCAAGCGGGTTCGGGAGGTGGCGCGGCAGAAGATCCCCTTCGGCATCGCCCAGATCGGCAAGGCCTTCCGCAACGAGATCAACCCGCGCAACTTCACCTTCCGGTCGCGGGAGTTCGAGCAGGCGGAGATGGAGTTCTTCTGCCACCCCTCGGAGCGCGAGAGGTGGTTCGAACACTGGCTCCAGGAGCGGCTGCGCTTTCACCGCGACCTGGGCTTCGACGAGCGCCGCCTGCGCACCCGAGCGCACGCCGCCGACGAGCTGGCGCACTATTGCAAGGTGGCGCAGGACGTCGAGTATCGCTTCCCGTTCGGCTGGCAGGAGATCGAGGGTGTTCACGATCGCGGGGACTGGGACCTCGGCCGCCACAGCGAGTACTCGGGCAAGGATCTGGGCGTCACGGATCCCGAGACGAAGGAGCACTTCGTACCGATGGTGATCGAGACCTCCATCGGCATCGACCGCACCTGTCTCGCCCTGCTGTGCGACGCCTATGCGGAAGAGGAGCTCGAGAACGGCGAGACGCGCACCGTGATGCGCGTCCACCCGGCGCTGGCTCCGATCCAGGTGGCCGTCCTGCCCCTGTCGAAGAAGCTCGCGGATCCGGCCCGCGCGCTCGAGCAGGAGCTGCGCCGCCGCTTCCACGTGTTCTACGACGAGGCCGGGAACATCGGCCGCCGCTACCGGCGTCAGGACGAGGCAGGGACGCCGTTCTGCGTGACGGTCGACTTCGATACGGCCAGTGACGGCAAGGTCACCGTTCGGGACCGCGACTCGATGGACCAGGAGCGGGTGGCGACGGCCGGGCTGGTTGCCGCTCTCGCCCCCCGCCTGGAGTTCCCGGGGTGAGGACCCGCGCGGCGGCCGTGGCCGCGCTCCTGCTCGCGAGCGCCTGCGCCTGGGGAGCCGGTTCGATCCCGGAGCCGCCCGGCGGGTCGATTGCCGTCTCGCCCGAGACGGCTCTCTTCTTCCACCGGCAGATCGACGCCTTCTATCGCCGGCTCACGCGGCGGCGCTTCAACGCGTTGGAGACCTTCAACGATCCGGTCCTGCGCGACCACTTCCGCTCGGCCGATCTCTTCTTCGACTACTACGCCGATCTGGCCGAGTCGCTGGCGGACGCTCACTTCGACAAGAGCCGCCCGCGGGAATTCGAGGTCCAGGAGTTCCTGTTCGAGGGCCGTGATCGGGCCCGGGTCCAGGTGCGCTTCGTAGGGGACGACCGCCGGCCGCTGCGCCCGGGAACGGTCACTCTCATCCGCCGAGACCGCTGGGAATTCGCCGAGGAGAGCTGGTGGATCACGCCCGGGAAGCTCTAGGGGCACCCGACCCCGCCGCAGCCTGGAGGATCAACGGTTCCCCAGGCGCGCTCTTCGAGAGAAATCCCGTTCCTGAGCAGGGAAACGTTCTTTCACCCATATTGGGGTTGGAGAATGGGAGTTCTCACAAGTGGAATTTGTTTTCACCTCTCGCGGCCGCTGACGAAACGTCGTTCCTACCCCCTCTAGATTCGAATATATCAATTAAATCAGTTATTTAGAGTATCGACGCGGTGTCGTTTCTTTTCTGGCACAGCACTTGCTGATACGCGCGGCGGGACGAAGTCCCCACTTTTGAAGAGCCGAACCCGTTCGCGAGGAAGCGAGAGCAGGAGCGCCAGGAGATCGCGGCCCGGAGTCCCCTGCGGAGTCGTCTGCGCCAGGGGACTCGGGCGCCACCTGAAACTGTCGATGCGGGGCGCCCTGCCAGGCGCCCGTGGCGTCCGAGGCCCAGCGGCACGGCGGGTATTCCCGCGCCGATCCCGCGAACGGTAGGTGTGCAGGAGAGAGCCAAGTTGCCTCCGAAGCAGCAGGCATGGTCGAGCGACCAGGAACTCGTCGAGCAGATCCTCGACGGCAGCGCGGAGCACTTCGAGCTGCTCTACAACACCTACTTTCCGCGCGTCTACCGCTTCGCCCTCAAGCGTCTGGGGGACACCGGCGAGGCCGAAGACGTGACCCAGGAGGTGTTCTTCAGCGTCTTCAGCTGTCTGGATCGCTTCCAGGGCCAGTCGACGCTGCTGGTCTGGATCTTCGGAATCACCCGCAACACCGTGAACCGCCGCTTCCGAAAGCCGCGGCCGCGCCTGGAGCGCATCGATGGCGAATCCGCGGGTGAGACAGCGGCGGCCGACGTGCCGGCGGATCGGGCGGTCGATGCGCGCCGGATGCTGGTGCTCTGCGAGGCGGTGATCGAGAACCAGCTGACCCCCCTCCAGAGGCGTATCTTCCACCTCAAGCACCTGAGGCGGCAGCCGATTCGCAGCATCGCCGCGGCCCTGGGCAAGTCCGAAGACGCCATCAAGGCCAACCTCTACCGGATGCGCCGCGCGATCGCGGCCGCTGCGCCGGGCCTGGAGACCCTGCTGGGCGCCTGAGCCCCCGGGGCATCGTTCCCTGGCAGGTACGTTCCCGAAGCCCCCGTCGATGAATCTCCGCTGAGCCGTGCCACATATCGGTCGAATCGACCACTTACTCGGTGTAGGGCGATCTCGCCCGATCCTGGGGAGGGGTAACGCGAGGAGAGACCGCGTTGCCCCGCAGACACGAGTCCGTAAAGTCCCACGTCCCGAAGCAAGGAACGCGCACCGACCAGGAGCTCCTCGAGGGGATTCGCCGGTCGAGTGAGGAGGACTTCAACCTTCTCTACGAGCGCTACTTCCAACGCGTGTTCGGCTTCGTCTTCTCCCGGCTCCGCAACCGCGCCGATGCGGAAGAGGTGGTCCAGGAGACCTTTACCGCCGTGTTCTGTTCGATCGAGGCCTACCGGGGGCAGTCTTCGCTGCTGTCGTGGATCTACGGCATTGCGAAGAACACGGTGAACAACCACATCCGGAGGGCGCGGGCGCAGGAGCAGCGCGTCGAGCGCGCCGAGCACGAGCTCCGGCGAGCCGCCTGGTCGCTCGACGCCTGCACGCCGGAGGAACGCCTGCACCTGCGGCGCTGTGCGGAGGCGGTCAACGAGAGCCTCTCTTCGGTCGCGAACTGGCAGACCGAGGTCTTCG
>JAOTUO010000006.1 GCA_029863845.1 Myxococcales bacterium | reverse complement strand
TCAGGTCGTAGCGGGCGTCGTGGGATCGCACGTAGTGGCGGCCCTCGGCCGCCACAAGCTCGACCTCGGGACGCTGGAGCCAGCCTCCGATCCACGCGGCGAGGCGCGTCCGGTGCAGCTCGACGGTGATCGGCTGAAGCTCCACGCCCGTCACGTGCGAGGCGCCGTGGTAGACGGCGTTGAGCACGTCGATCCCGCCGCCCACTCCGATCACGAGGACGCGCGGTCGCTCCTGGAACAGGTAGGGCGTCTTGAGCACGTGGTAGTCGAGGAACGACAGCGAACGGCGCCCGCGCACCTGGAAGGCGTCGCTCCCGTTGTGGGCGTCGTAGACGATGGAGAGCGCGCGCGGCGGCGTGGGGCGCGTCTCGAGGTAGCGGTCGGAACGGCCGAACGCGGTCCAGAATCCACCGTACTGATTGGGGACGCCGAAGAGGTCGACCCGGTTCACCGGGCTCCACGCCGTGTAGAGGATCTTCGCGTCCGAGTCGCGGATCGCGGCGCCCAGGGTCTTGGTCGCGGCGGGACGGAACTCGAGCACGGCGCTCGACCACGGGGAGACGGCCACGAGCGCGAGGGCGACGCCGCCCAGGCCTCGGGCCAGGCCGGGCGAGGGAGCGTAGAGGGCGCCGGCGGCGACGAAGATCGCCGCGCAGAGGACGACGGCGGCCGGCCCGTCGACCCACGTGAGGGCCGCCACCGCCGCCGCGCAGCCGAGCGCGGCGCCGAGCAGGTCCGCGGCGTACAGGCGGCTCGCGCTGAGGGGAAAGGCGGCCAGCGGCGTCGACACGGCGAGCCCGGCCAGGAAGAACGGCACGGTGATCACCGCGTAGTAGGCGAGGAGCCCCAGGAAGAAGATCCCCGGACGGGCGATCAGCGCGTCCGGGCTGATCGGACGCGGCGCCAGGATCAGCATCCCCACGAGGAGCGCGACGCCCGCTCCGGCGGCGCACAGGGCCGCGAAGCGCTGCGGCCGCAGCTCGAAGAGCCGCGGCGCCATCGCCAGCAACGATCCCGCGGCCCCGAAGCCGAGCAGGGCGGTGCTGATGGTCAGGTAGGCCAGGTGGTACCAGATCGTGAACGAGAAGATCCGCGTGAGCAGGATCTCCTGCATGAGGACGCCGACGGAGCAGCAGAGGATTCCGGCGTAGACCGACGGCGGAGCGCCGGGCGGGCGAATCGCGGTCGGCGCCGCCATCGCCGTCAGCGGAACTTCGAGAAATCGGGCGCGCGCTTCTCGGCGAAGGCGCGCCGCCCCTCGGCGGCCTCCTCCGACTTGCCGAAGCTCTCGAGACCCGTGAAGGCGAGCCTCCCCTGACCCCCGACGTGGGCGCTGTCGGCGTTGAAGGACGCCTTGAGGAAGGCCAGCGCCGTGGGCGAGAGGGCGGCGGCCTCGCGGCCCCAGTCCCGGGCCTCGTCCAGCAGCCGGTCCGCCGCGACGACCTTGTTCACGAGGCCCCAGGCGAGAGCCTGCTGCGCGTCGTACTGGCGGCAGAAGAACCAGATCTCGCGCGCGCGCTTCTCGCCGACCACCCGCGTCAGGTAGGCGGTTCCGTAGCCGGCGTCGAAGGAGCCGACCCGCGGTCCCGCCTGGCCGAAGCGCGCGTGCTCGGCCGCGATTGTGACGTCGCACACCACGTGCAGCACGTGGCCGCCGCCGATGGCGAGGCCGTTGACGGCGGCGATCACCGGCTTCGGCACCTCGCGGATGGTGTGGTGCAGCGCCTCGATCTCGAACAGGCCGACCTCGCTGGTGCCGTAGCTCCCCTTCTCGACGTACTCCTTCTGGTCGCCGCCGGCGCAGAAGGCCCGGTTTCCCGCCCCCGTGAGGATCGCGCAGGCGAGGCTCCGGTCGGCCCAGGTGCGCTTGAAGGCGTGGATCAGCTCCTCGACGGTGCGGCCGCGGAAGGCGTTGAGGCGATCGGGCCGGTCGATGGTGATGATCGCGCTGGCCTCGTCGATCTCGTAACGGATGTCCTGGTAGTCCATGTCCCCTCCGCGCCTCAGCCCGCCATCGTGAGCCCGCCGCTCACGCTCAGGACCTGGCCGGTGATGAAGGTGGAGCGCGGGCTCGCGAAGAAGAGGATGGCGTCGGCGATCTCCTCCGGCCGCGCGATCCTCCGGAACGGGATGGCGCGGGTGAGCGCGGCCTGGAGCTTCTCCGGCAGCGATCGAAACAGGGGCGTGTCGGTCGGCCCGGGGCAGACGCAGTTCACGCGGATGTCGTGGGGCGCCATCTCGCGCGCCAGCGACTTGGTGAACGCGATGATGCCGCCCTTGGCCCCGGCGTAGACCGTCTCGCCGCTGCTCCCGACGCGGCCGGCGTCGCTGGCCACGTTTACGATCGCGCCGGCCCCCGCGTCGATCATGGCGGGCAGGAAGGCCTTCGCGACCTTCACGGTTCCGAGGAGATTGAGGCGCACGACCCGTTCCATGAACTCGACGCTGTTGTCGACGAAGGGCTCGACGCGGTCCCAACCGGCCGCGTTCACGACGACATCCGGCGCCGCGCCGCGCCCGAGCACCGCGTCGGCCAGGGCTGCGATAGAAGCGTCCTCGGTGACGTCGAGGAGCACGAAGTCGGCCTCGCCGCCGGTCTGCCGCACGGCGCCGCAGGTCTGCTCGCCCCCGGCCTCATCCACGTCGGCCACGAAGACGCGCGCGCCGGCGGCGGCCAGGGCCTGCGCCGTCGCGCGGCCGATGCCCGACGCCGCGCCGGTGACCACCGCCCGCTTTCCCTCGAGGCGCATCCGCGCGATGTTAGCCCGATTCGGCCTCGGCGCGGTCGTTGCGTCCGCCGGGCTTCGGGGCCGCGCCCTTGAACGGGCTCTCCGTGCGCAGTCCCTCGATGGCGCGGGCCGCCTGGCCGCGCTCGCTGGCGAGGAAGCGCGCGACGGCCGCGGCCAGCCGCGGCTCGGTCAGGAAGTGCAGGCTGTAGGTCGGCTGGGCTTCGAAGCCCCGGAGGTACTTGTAGTCGCCTCCGGCTCCGGGCTCGAAGCGCCGGATGCCGGACTCGATGCAGTGCTCGATCGCGGCGTAGTAGCAGACGTTGAAGTGGAGGTGGCGGGCCGGGCGCAGCGCGCCCCAGTAACGCCCGTAGAACGCGTCGCCCTTGACGACGTTCGTGGTCCCGGCGATCACCTCGCCGCCGTGGCGGGCGACGACGAAGCAGAGCCGGTGTCGGAAGCGCTGGGCGAGCCGCTCGAAGAAACGCAGATTCAGGTACTGCCGGCCCCAGGTGTGGCTCTCGATCGTCGCGAGGTAGCAGCGGAACATCGGCTCGACCAGGGCGTCGGGAATCGCGTCGCCCCGCAAGCACTCGATCTCGATCCCCTGCTCCGCCATCTCGCGGCGCTCGCGCCGGATCTGGTTGCGGCGCTTGCTCCGGAACCGGGCCAGATAGTCCTCGAAGCCGCCGTAGCCGGGATTGCTCCAGTGGTACTGGAGCCCGACGCGGAGCAGGTAGTCCGAAGCGGCCAGCGACCGGGTCTCGGCCTCCCGGCAGAAGTTGATGTGGACGCCCGAGAGGCCGTTGCCGAGGCACACCTCGCGCAGAGCCGCGCCGAGCTGACGGGTCCGCTCGGCCCGATCCTCGCCCTCGGCGACGAGCAGCCGCGCCCCCGTGACCGGCGTGAAGGGGATGCCGACCAGCAGCTTCGGGTAGTAGCGGATCCCGGCGCGCTCGGCGGCGTCCGCCCACGCCCAGTCGAAGACGAACTCGCCCTCGCTGTGATCCTTGACGTACGCGGGGCAGGCGGCCAGGAGCCGCGATTCGTCGCGAATCACCAGGGGCCGGGGCAGCCAGCCCGTGCCTGGCCCCACGGACCCCGACTGCTCGAGGGACGCGAGCCAGTCCCATTCCAGGAAGGGCGATTCGTCGCCGACCAGCGCGTCCCACGCGTCGCGGGGCACCCCCGCGACGCCCTCCAGCATCTCGACCCGCTGCATCGGCCCCTCGAGTCTAGCGTGTCCCGCTCGGCGGCCGCGCCGCGACCGCTTGCTATCCTCGTTCCCATGGCGCAGGACCCCACGGGCCCTGGCCGCGGGGATCCCGGCTCCCTCGACCCGCGGCGCGAGGGCGAGGTCTCGACCGAAACGCGCAGGCGCGTCGCCCGGCCGCCGCGTTACAAGGTGATCCTCTACAACGACGACTACACGCCCATGGAGTTCGTCGTCGCGATCCTGGAGACCGTGTTCGGGAAGGGACCCTCCGCGGCCACGCAGATCATGCTCCAGGTCCACAACGCGGGGCTCGGGGTGGCGGGCGTCTACGTGCTCGAGGTGGCCGAGACGAAGGTCTCGAGCGTGCACAAGCTGGCCGAGCAGAGGGGCTATCCCCTGCGCGCGGGAGTCGAGAAGGAATGAGCGAGATCGGGCGCGAGCTGCACCTCACCCTGCAGGCCGCCGTGCGCGAGGCCATGGTCCGACGCCACGCCTACGTGACCGTCGAGCACCTCCTCTACGCCCTGGCCCACGACCAGAAGGGGGCCGAGGTCCTGTTTCACGCCGGGGCCGAGGTGCCCGCCCTCAAGGCGGCCCTGGAACGCTTCTTCACCGACGACCTCGAGAGTGTGCCCGGGGACGAGCCCTTCGAGGGTCGGCAGACGCTCGCCTTCCACCGCGTGCTGGAGCACGCCATCTCGCACTGCGAGAGCGCCGAGAAGCGCGTCGTGGACGCCGGCGACCTGCTGGCGGCGCTCTTCCAGGAGCCGGACGCCTACGCGGTGACCCTGCTGCGTTCCCAGGGCGTCACGCGCCTGGATCTGCTCCAGTACATCTCCCACGGCGTCTCGAAGCGAGGCGGCGGCGACGACGACGCGGGGCCCTCGCCGGCCGGCGCGGAGCCGGGCATCGGCGAGATCGCCGAGCTCCCGGTCGATCCGATTGCGGCCTTCGCCCCGAACCTCGCCGAACGCGCGGCCAGCGGAGAGCTCGACCCGCTCATCGGCCGCGGCCCGGAGCTGGAGCGCACGATCCAGATCCTGGCGCGGCGCCGGAAGAACAACCCGATCTTCGTGGGGGAGACCGGCGTGGGGAAGACGGCCCTCGCAGAGGGGCTCGCGCTGCGCATCCACGAGGGTCGCATCCCCGACGACCTGCGGGGCGCCGAGATCTTCGCCCTCGACATCGGAGCGCTGCTGGCCGGAACCCGCTACCGCGGAGACTTCGAGGCGCGATTCAAGGCGCTGATCGCGGCCGTCGGGAAGCGCGAGCGGCCGATCCTGTTCATCGACGAGATCCACACGATCCTCGGGGCGGGATCCGCACAAGGGGCCACCGTCGACGCGTCGAACCTGCTCAAGCCCATCCTCGCCGCGGGCGCGATTCGCTGCATGGGCTCGACGACCTATCAGGAGTACCGGCACTTCGAGCGCGACCGCGCGCTGTCGCGCCGCTTCCAGAAGGTGGACGTCAACGAGCCCTCGGCGGATGAGACGCTGCGAATCCTCCAGGGCCTCGCGCCCCGCTACGAGGAGCACCACGGCGCGCGCTTCACGGCGTCCGCGCTGCGATCGGCGGTGGACCTCTCCGTCCGGCATCTGACCGACAAGTTCCTCCCCGACAAGGCCATCGACGTGATGGACGAGACGGGTGCGGCCGTGCGCCTGCGTCCGGGCGGCCGGCGGCGCAAGACCGTCGGCGTGCGCGACGTCGAGGCGGTGGTGGCGCGCATGGCCAACATCCCCGCCGTCCGCGCCTCGACCTCCGACCGCCAGCGCCTCGAGGGCCTCGACGCCGAGCTGCGGCAGGTGGTCTTCGGGCAGGACGGCGCCATCGGCGCCGTCGTGCGCGCGGTCAAGCGCGGGCGCGCCGGCCTCGCGGGGCGCGAGCGGCCCCTCGGCTGCTTCCTCTTCACCGGCCCCACGGGCGTCGGCAAGACGGAGCTCGCCCGGCAGCTCGCGCGCTGCCTGAACGTCCCCTTCGCCCGCTTCGACATGAGCGAGTACATGGAGAAGCACGCGGTGGCCCGGCTGATCGGGGCGCCGCCGGGTTACGTCGGCTACGACCAGGGCGGCCTGCTCGTCGAGCGCATCCGCAAGCAGCCCTACACCGTGCTGCTGCTCGACGAGATCGAGAAGGCGCACCCCGACCTCTTCGACATCCTGCTTCAGGTGATGGACCACGCGACGCTCACCGACAACCAGGGACGCGAGGCCGACTTCCGGCACGTGACGCTCATCATGACCTCGAACGCGGGTGCGCGGGAGATGGCCGCCCAGGCGATCGGCTTCGTCGGCGGGCGCGCGGGCGACGGGCATCGCGAGATCGAGCGCCTCTTCAGCCCCGAGTTCCGCAATCGCCTCGACGAGATCGTGCACTTCGACAGCCTCCCGCCCGAGGTCATGGCCCGCGTCGTCGACAAGTTCGTGAAGGAGGTGGACGAGCAGCTTCGGGAGCGGAGGGTCCGGATCGAGCTCACTCCGGCGGCGCGCGCCTGGCTGGCGGAAACGGGCTACGACCCGGTCTTCGGCGCCCGTCCCATGGAGCGCGTGATCCAGACCGAGCTCAAGGACCGGATCGTGGACGACCTGCTCTTCGGCGCGCTGGCGAAGGGCGGCTGCGTCCGGGTCGATCTCGGGGAAGGGCGGCTCGTCTTCGAGGTCGAGCGCTCCGACTGACGCCCAGCGGCGCGGACGCCTTCCGCGGGGTCCGGTGCCGCGCCGGGCCGGGGATTCGAGCGTCCGGCCCTTCGCCGGAGGGCTCAGCGCGCCGGCGCCGTGGACAGCGTGTGGCGCCAGGCGCCGCGCTGGAACGACCACGCCAGCCACGCGGTGCGGGCGAGGTGATCGAAGACGAGCGCGTACCAGACCCACACCACCGGGGTGCGCAGCACGTAGGCGAACAGGACGGCGAGGGGGACGCGCAGAGCCCAGTTGCCCACGGTCGCAGCGATCAGCGGAGTCCAGGTGTCGCCGGCTCCGCGGTGAGCGCCGCCCAGCGTGAAATGCGCCTGAAGAAAGGGCTGGGCGATGGCGAGGCACAGCAGGAAGGGTCCCAGCTCGGCCACCAGCGCGGCGTCGTTCGTGAAGAGCCGCGCCAGCGGCGCGCGCGCCAGCGCGCAGAGCGCACCGAGCGTCACGGCGACGACCAGCGCCAGCCGGGTGGCGCGCCAGCCCGCGCGCGCTGCGGCGCCCGGGTCGCCGGAGCCGAGCGCCTGCCCCACCAGGGTGGCCGCCGCGGTGGCGAACGCGGTTCCGGGAATCCACGAGAAGGACAGGATGCGGATCCCCACCGTGTAGGCGGCGATGGCCACGGGGCCGAAGTCCGACAGCACCCGGAAGTAGGCGAGGATCGCCAGGTTCATCACGAGACGCTCGCCGACGCCCGGCAGCGTGATGCGCACGACTTCGCGCAATCGGGGGACCGCGGCGACGAGATCGCCGGCGCGCAGCGCGAGCGGCGAGGACGGTCGGGCTCGGATCACGACGGCCGCGAACAGGCACACGCCCACGGCCTGCGAGACGACGGTGGCGAGTCCGGCTCCCACCAGCTCCAGCCTCGGGAAGCCGAGGGCGCCGAAGATGAGAACGAGGTTCAGCGCCGTCTTCACGGCGGCCACCGCGACGGCGATCTGCATGGGAGTCCGGGTGTCCCGGTCGGCGCGCAGTCCGCTCTCGAGCGTCACCGAGACGGCGAGCAGGCCCGTCGATCCCATCAGCAGCGTCAGGTATGGAATCGTGGCGTCGACGATCGCTGCGTCGGCGCCGAGCAGGCGCAGCAGCGGACGCGGCGCCGCCAACACCGCTGCCATCACCGCCAGCGCGGTCGCCGCGGCGACGGCCAGCGAAGCGACGAGCGCCTGGCGTGCGCCGGCCGCGTCGCCGGCGCCGATGGCCCGGGCCATGAGCGCCACGCACGCGAAACCGACGGCGAAGAGCACCGACTGGGCGAGAAAGAAGAACTGGGCCGCGTACCCGACGGCGGCCACCGCGTTGGAGCCGAGGCGCCCGACCATCGCGATGTCGATCAGGCTCACCGCGTTGGCGAGAACCTGCGCCAGCATGACCGGCCAGGAGAGCGACCAGATCTCCGCGTAGCCGGCGCGGGCGCCGTGGGCCGGCTCGCCCCGCCATCCGGCTCCGCTCGCGAGCGTCGCCGCCGGCAGCGGGGGGGCGGCCTCGGGATCCGAGACTCCCTCGCGGCCTTCGCTCGACCCTCCCCCCGAGGCGCGCGTGTCGTCGGGGGAGTGCGGCATGAAGCGGCGCAACGTAGCAGAGCCGCGGTGCCGGAGGCGGGGACTACGAGCGCAGCTCGTAGGGAAGCTGGAAGGTGATGCCCTCGTCGACCGGCGGCTGGGCGGACACCTGGGACTCGCCGGCGGCGAGACGGCGGAGGCGCTCCACGACCTCGGCGACCAGCGACTCCGGCGCCGACGCGCCGGCGGTCACACCCACGCAGCGCGCGCCCTCCACCCACGCGGGGTCGAGGTCACCGGCCCGCTGCACCAGGTAGCCGCTCGCGCCCGACTTGCACGCGATCTCGACGAGACGATTGCTGTTGGACGACTCGGGCGCGCCCACCACGATCACGACCTCGGCCTCGCGGGCGAGCTCCTTCACGGAGTTCTGGCGGTTCTGGGTGGCGTAGCAGATGTCGTCCTTGCGGGGCGTCGCGATCCGGGGAAAGCGCGCCTGCAACGCGTTCACGATGTCGCGGGTGTCGTCCAGGGACAGCGTGGTCTGGGTGACGCAACCCAGGCGCGAGGGATCCTCCACCTCGAGGTCCTCGACGTCTTCCACGGATTGCACGAGGTGCATCCGGTCCGGGGCGTGGCCCATCGTGCCTTCCACCTCCACGTGCCCGCGGTGTCCGATCAGCACGATCTCGCGGCCCTGCTTCGCCATGCGCGTGGCCTCGACGTGCACCTTGGTGACGAGCGGGCAGGTCGCGTCCAGCACGCGCAGCCCGCGCTCCTCGGCGGCGCGGCGCACCGCCGGAGAGACGCCGTGGGCGCTGAAGACGAGCAGCGACCCGCTCGGAACCTCGGCCGGGTCCTCGACGAAGATCGCGCCCTTGCGCCGCAGTTCCTCGACCACGTAGCGGTTGTGGACGATCTCGTGCCGCACGTAGACGGGCGGGCCGAAGCGCTCGAGGGCGAGATCGACGATCTCGATCGCGCGGTCCACGCCGGCGCAGAAGCCGCGGGGGTTGGCGAGCAGGATGCGCACCGTACGAAGTGTAGCAGTCTCGCTATGCATCGATCCGCAGCAGGGCTAGACTGAAAGGCCCGGCGGCCGGCTGATCCCGGACCTCCTTCCGGAGAGGACTTCGCCCATGGCCGAGCTCGACGAATTTCGCGCGCAGACCCGCCAGTGGTTGAAAGCGAACGCGCCCGAAGCGATCACCGGGCTCGCGTTGACGGAGGGCGGCGGCAACTGGGGCGGGCGCCGCGCCACCTTCGAGCCGCCGGAGATGAAGCCCTGGCTCGAGCGCATGGCGGAGCGGGGCTGGACCGCCCCCACCTGGCCCCGCGAGTACGGCGGGGGCGGGCTCTCGGCCGCGGAGGCCAAGGTGCTTCAGCAGGAGCTGGCGCGGCTGCGACTGCCGCTGCCGCTCACCGGATTCGGCCTCACCATGATCGGGCCGACGCTGCTGCACTTTGGAAACGAGGAGCAGAAGCGCGAGCACATTCCGAAGATCTGCCGCGGCGAGATCCGCTGGTGCCAGGGCTACTCGGAGCCCAACGCCGGCTCGGACCTCGCCTCGCTCCAGACCCGCGCCGACCGCGACGGCGACGACTTCGTCATCAACGGATCCAAGGTCTGGACCTCCTACGCAGACCTCTCGGACTGGATCTTCGCGCTGGTCCGGAGCGACCCGAAGGCGAAGAAGCAGGAGGGCATCACGTTCCTGCTGATCGACATGGACTCGCCCGGCGTGAGCGTGAGCCCGATCGGATTGATCAGCGGCAAGTCGCCCTTCTGCGAGACGCGCTTCGACGACGTGCGGGTGCCCGTGCGCAACGCCGTCGGCGCGATCCACGGGGGCTGGACCGTCGCCAAGGCCCTGCTCGGCTTCGAGCGCAACATGATCGCCGAAGTCTTCGGCGGGCAGGCTCGGGGCGGGGGCCAAGGCCGCGGCAGCGTTCTGGCGGAGCTGGCCCGCGAGTACCTGGGAGACGCCGGCGGGGCGCTGGGCGACCCCGTCCTCCGCGACGAGATCGCGCGCTGTGAGCTCGACGAACGCGCCTTCCACCTCACCGTCCAGCGGGCGCGGGATGCCGCCAAGGCCGGTCACCAGCCCGGGCCCGAGAGCTCGCTGTTCAAGGTGTACGCCACCGAGCTCAACAAGCGCCGTACGGAGCTCATGGTCCGGATCGCGGGCCCTCACGGTCTCGGCTGGCAGGGCGCGGGCTTCGCAGACGACGAGATCGGCCGCACGCGCGGCTGGCTGCGCGCGCGCGGGAACTCGATCGAGGGCGGGACCTCCGAGATCCAGCTCAACATCATCGCCAAGCGAGTGCTCGGCCTCCCGGACTGAAGGGGGCGCCGGCGCCCGGGCGCAGGGAAACCAACGTGCAGCTCGTACTCACCGAAGACCAGGAGCTTCTCGCGAAGACCGCCGCCGACTTCGCCGCGGAGCACTCTCCCGTGAGCCGGGTGCGCGCCCTGCGCGACGCCGACGACGCCGACGGGTTCTCCCGGAAGCTGTGGCGGCAGATGGCGGAGCTCGGCTGGGTCGGCATCCCGTTCCCGGAGGAGTTCGGCGGCGCCGACATGGGCCTCTCCGGGCTGTCCGTCGTGCTCGAGGCCCTCGGCCGCACGCTCGCACCGGAGCCCTTTCTCTCCACGGTCCTGCTCGGCGGTCAGGCGTTGCTGCTCGGCGGCAGCGAGGGCCAGAAGAGCGAGTGGCTGCCAAAGCTGGTCGAGGGAGAGCGGCTCCTGACGCTCGCGTACCAGGAGCGGCGCAGTCGCTACGACCTGCGCTGCGTGGCGACGCGGGCCGAGCGGGACGGCTCCGGCTGGCGACTGCGCGGGGAGAAGATCCAGGTGCTCGACGGCACGTGCGCCGATGGGATCGTGGTCGTGGCACGGACCTCCGGCGAAGAGCGCGCTGCCGACGGGATCACGCTCTTCGCGCTTCGCCGCGATGCGCCGGGCCTCCGGCTCGAACGTCAGCACCGCGTCGATTCGCGCAACACCGCCCTCGTGTTCCTCGACGGCGTGGCGGTCGGTGCCGAGGACGTCGTGGGCGCCGAAGGCCGAGGCGGCGACCTGCTCGAACGCGTCGTGGACCGGGCCACGGTGGGGATCTGCGCGGAGATGCTGGGCTCGATGTCCGAGGCCTTCGAACGCACGCTCGGCTATCTCAAGCAGCGCGAGCAGTTCGGTGTCCCGATCGGGAGCTTCCAGGCCCTCAAGCACCGGGCTGCGCAGCAGTTCATCGAGATCGAGCTGTGTCGCTCGGCGGTGATGGCGGCCGCGCGGGCCGTCGACGACGGCGTCGAGGACGCCGCCCGGCTCGTCTCCCTCGCCAAGGCGCGCTGCTCGGACGCGGCCATCCTCGTCGCCGACGAGTCGATCCAGATGCACGGCGGCATCGGGATGACCGACGAGCACGAGATCGGCTTCTACCTCAAACGGGCGCGTGTGGCCGAGCTGACCTTCGGCGACGCCGCCTACCACCGTGACCGCTGGGCGCGGCTCGGCGGATACTGATGCGAGACGGCTCGCTCGACCCGACGCAGCGCCTGCTTCGCTCGTGCCGGGGCGAACCCGTCGATCGTCCGCCGGTCTGGCTCATGCGACAAGCCGGCCGCTACCTGCCCGAGTACCGGGCCGTCCGCGGCGATCGCCCCTTCCTGGAGCTGTGTCGCGACGTCGAGCTCGCCGTCGAGATCTCGCTGCAGCCGCTGCGGCTCGTGGGCACCGAGGCGGTGATCCTGTTCTCCGACATCTTCGTTCCGGTTCCAGGGATGGGCATCGACGTGGATTTCCGTCCCGGACCGACCGTCGCGGAGCCGATCCGCTCGCTGCCCCAGGTCGAGGCGCTGCGGGTCCCGGATCCGCGCGAGTCCGTTCCCTACGTGTTCGAGATCCTGCGGACGCTGCGCCGCGAGCTCGCCGGCGAGGCGGTCCCGCTGCTGGGCTTCGCGGGGGCGCCCTTCACGCTGGCGGCCTACCTCGTCGAGGGCCGGAGCAGCGGCGACTTCGGCGCCGTGAAGCGCATGCTGCACCGGGCGCCGGAGGTGCTGCGCGCGCTGCTGGCGCGGCTCACCGACCTGGTCGTGGGCTACCTGGCGGCCCAGATCGAGGCCGGGGCCCAGGCCGTCCAGCTCTTCGACACCTGGGCCGGCATCCTCGGGTCCGCCGACTACCGCGACTGGGTGCTGCCCGTGCACCGCGAGATCGCCGCGAAGCTCGAGAGGGCGGCCGCGCCGCCCTCCCGGGCCGAGGCCGGGGCCGAGGGCGCCCGGGGGCCGCGAACCCCGCTCATCCTCTACGTGAAGGGGGGATCGCACGTCCTCGATTGCATGGCGGAATCCGGGGCGGACGTCATCTCGCTCGACTGGCGAGTGGACCTCGCCCGGGCGGCGCGCGAGGTGGGAGGACGGGTCAGCCTCCAGGGCAATCTCGACCCCGCCGCACTCGCGGCGCCGCCCGATCGGATCTTCGCCTGGGTGCGGGAGATGGCGGAGGCGGCGGCGCCCGCGCGCGGTCACATCCTCAACCTGGGGCACGGCTGTCCGCCCGACACGCCGGTGGAAGGTGTGCGCGCCTTCACCGACGCCGCCCGGGCGCTCGCCCCCGAGCGCAGCGGGACGAGGGCGGTCCAGTCATGAACGGAGAGGCCTTCGCGCTCGACCTCGATCGCGTCGAGGCGATCCTCCCGCGCTACACGACGGAGGGTCCGCGCTACACGAGCTATCCCACCGCCCCCGTCTGGAAGGAGGCGTACGGACCCGAGCAGTATCGAGCCGACCTCGGCCGCGAGGGCGCGAGCGCGGAGGAGGGGCTCTCCCTCTACGTCCACGTCCCCTTCTGCCGCAGCCTCTGTCACTTCTGCGCGTGCAACCGGGTGATCACGCGCAAGGAGGAGCTTCCCGTCCGCTTCCTCGATGCGATCGAACGCGAAGTCGCGGCCGTCCGCGAGGCGATACGCGTTCCGCGCACGGCCACGCAGCAGCACTGGGGCGGCGGGACGCCGACCCACCTCACGCCCGACCAGGTCACGCGGCTCTTCCGCATCGTGACCGACGCCTTTCCGATGCGCGAGGGCGCCGAGATCTCGATCGAGGTCGACCCGCGCGTGACCACCGAGGAGCACGTTGCGGCGTTGCGCGAGTGCGGCTTCAACCGCATCTCGATGGGCCTTCAGGATGTCGACCCCCACGTCCAGGAGGCGATCCACCGCATCCAGCCGGCGGAGCAGACCGCGCAGCTCGTCGAGTGGTCCCGGAGCGCCGGCTTCGAGAGCGTGAACTTCGATCTCATCTACGGGCTTCCCTACCAGACCGAGGAGAGCTTCGCGCGAACGCTCGACGTCGTGATCGGCATGCAGCCCGACCGTATCGCGCTCTACTCCTACGCCCACGTGACCTGGGTCGCGAAGCAGCAGCGCGGCTTCGAGCGCAAGGATCTCCCCGACCCCTCCGCGAAGGCGCGCATCATGCTCGGCGCCATTCGCCGTTTCCTCGAGGAGGGCTACCGCTTCATCGGCCTCGACCACTTCGCCCGCCCCGAAGACGAGCTCTCCCGTGCGGTCGGGGACCGGACGCTGCGCCGGAACTTCATGGGCTACACCACACAGGCGGGAGTCGACCTGCTCGGGTTCGGACCCAGCGCGATCAGCGAGCTGCGCGAGAGCTACGCGCAATCGTTCCGGGATCTCGACAGCTGGCAGCCTGCCGCGGCCGAGCACGGCCTCGCGACCATGCGCGGGCACCACCTCTCGCAGGACGACGTGGAGCGGCGCTGGATCATCGGGCGCATCATGTGCCACGGCGAGCTGCGCGCCGAGGAGTTCGAGGCGACCTTCGGGCACGTCTTCGCCCCGCGCTACGCGCGCGAGCTCGAGCAGCTGGGACCGGTGATCGCCGACGGCCTGGTGACGCGGGCCGAGGACGGGAGCCTCTGCGTGACGCCCCTGGGGCGGCTGCTCGTTCGCAACGTGGCGATGGTCTTCGACGCCTACCTCGGCGATCAACGAAAGAGCGGCAAGCCCCTCTTCAGCAAGACCGTCTAGTGCGAGCGACTGCGACAGTTGAGCGGAGTTCGGCGTGACGGGCGCTCCCGAGGTCGGCGCGGTGGTGGTCGGGGCCGGGATCGCCGGCCTGGCGGCTGCCCTCGAGCTTCAGAGCACCACCGGGGAGGTGGTGGTGATCGACGCGTCGGACCGGCCGGGGGGCGTGCTGCGCACGGACCACATCTCCGGCTACGTCATCGAGCGGGGGCCGAACACCCTCCAGGTGAAGGCGCCGGTGCTCGGCCTCTTGCGCGGCCGCAAGCTGGAGTCGAGCCTGGTGCGGGCGGATTCCGAGAGCCGGCGGCGATTCCTCTTTCGCGATGGGCGCCTCGAGCCGGTTCCGATGTCGCCGCTCGCGTTCGTCCGCACACCGCTTCTCACGGCCCGCGGGAAGCTGCGCCTGCTGGCGGAGCCCTTCGTTCGGCGGCGACACGTGACCGGCGAGTCGGTGGCGGAGTTCACGGGCCGGCGTCTCGGGGCCGAGGCCGTCGGGAGCCTCGTCGGACCCTTCCTGACCGGGGTCTACGCCGGTGACGAGGAGCAGCTCGGAGCCGAGGCGGTCTTCGGAAGCCTCGTGGAGCTCGAGCGGCGCTACGGATCGATCGCCCTGGGCGGCCTGCTCGCGCGGCGTCCGCGCAGCGAGCGGGGCCTGCGCGGCGTCTACTCGGCGGTCGAGGGACTGGGCCCCCTCGCGCGCAAGCTCTCGGAGCAGCTCGTCGAGCCTCCGGCGCTCGGAAGTCGCGTCACGGCGCTGCGGCGCGACGCGACCCAATGGCACGTCTCGGTCTCGGGCCCCGGCGGCGACCGGCGCTTCCGCGCGCGGCGGGTGGTCGTGGCGACGCCCGCGTACGCGGCGGCGGAGATCCTGCGCGGATCGGGCGGCGAGGTCGCCGACGCGCTCGCGGCCATCGAGTACGCGCCCGTCGTGGGAATTCCGCTGGCGGTCGACCCGAACGAGGTCCGCACGCCGATCGAGGGCTTCGGCTTCCTGGTGCCGCGCGACGCCGGCATCGCGCTGCTCGGGACGTTGTTCATGAGCCGGATGTTCCGCAACCGGGCGCCGAAGGGGCACGAGCTGCTCCAGTGCATCCTGGGCGGGCGCCGCTGGCCGGAGGCCATCGACCTTCCGGACGATGTCGTGATCGGGCAGCTGCTCGAGGACCTCGAGCGGATCCTCGGCCTGCGCGCCGAGCCGCGTGCACTGGCGGTGACGCGCTGGCGCCGCGCCATTCCGCAACCGGATCGCGAGCATGTGCGCCGGATCGCCGGCATCCGGGCGACGCTATCGGGTCTCCCCGGAATCGCTCTCGCCGGCGCCTATCTGGACGGCGTGAGCGTCGCCGATGCGCTCGCTTCGGGCATCCGCGCTGCCCGTGAACTGGGGGGTGATCCTTCGAGTTGAACTCGAAGTCTCGGCCCGGGGGCAGCGAACCCCGCTCGCGGCTTCACGCCGCAGAGCGGATCAGGTCGGCGGTGGCCCGGACCCACGCCGGGTCCGCGTTGAGGGACGGGACGAGCGTCAGATCCTCTCCCCCGAGCGCGTGCCACTGCTCGCGGCCGCGGATCCCGATCTCCTCGAGCGTCTCCAGGCAGTCGGCCACGAAGGCGGGGCAGACGATGGCCAGGCGCCGGACCCCCTTCCGCGCCAGCTCCGGGAGCACCTCGTCCGTGTAGGGTCGGATCCACGGGGTGCGGCCGAGTCGGGACTGGAAGGCGACGCCGTAAGCTTCGGTGGCGAGGTCGAGGGCGCTCGCCAGCGTCCTCGCCGTGGCGAAGCATTGGGCGCGGTAGCAGTTGCGATTCACCTCCGCGACCGCGTCGCAGCAGCGCTCGCTCGCGAGGCAGTGCGGCCCGTGCACGTCCGCCTTGCGCAGATGGCGCTCGGGCAGCCCGTGAAAGCTCATGAGGACGAAGTCCGGGCGGAAGGCGTCGAGGCGGAGCCGGGCGACGGCGGCGAACGCGGCGATGAAGCCGGGGTCGTCGTAGAACGGGCCCAGCGTCTCGACGGGAGGGATGCTGGAGATGCGCTCGACCGTGTCGAAGACCTTGGCGACCACGGAGCCGGTGGCGGCCGTCGAGTACTGGGGGAAGAGGGGCAGGGCGACGATGCGCGCCACGTCCGCGGCGGCCAGGCGCTCGAGGGCGCTGGGAATCGAGGGCCGGCCGTAGCGCATGGCCAGCTCCACGACGTAGCCCTCGCCCAGCTCGGCGGCTACGGCCTCTTGGAGCGCTTGCCCGTGCACCCGGAGCGGAGAGCCCTCGGGCAGCCACACCTTGCCGTAGGCACGCGCCGAGGATCGCGGTCGCAGCGGCAGGATGACGAGGTTCAGCAGCAGCCACCGCGGCACGGCCGGCAGGTCGATGACGTAGGGGTCGCTGAGGAACTCGCGCAGGTAGCGCCGGACGTCGCGGACCCGGGGCGAGTCGGGGGTTCCCAGGTTGACGAGGAGTGCGCCGGTTCGCAGCTCGGGCATGGTGGGGACGTCGCGTCAGCGGTCGGCGCGGTGCAGGCCTCCGAAGCGCCAGGATACGGCGAGATAGTACACGGGGAAGAGGAGGGAGATCTCCACCAGATGCAGGGAATCCGCCTGCTCCCGGTTCAGGACCGCATAGGTCACGAGCGCGGTGCAGCCCAGCGCCAGCGCCGCCGTCGTCCGGCGCAGAACGGGCATCTTGCTCGGGTAGACGTACTTCAGGGGAACGAACACGAGGGCGGCGAACAGCGCGATCGTCGCCGTCGCCCAGGGCGGGGGGACCTCGAGCAGCCAGACGTAGATAGCGATCACGTTCCAGTAGGAGGGAAAGCCCAGGAAGAAGTCGTCGTCGGTCTTGGCGGCGGACTGCGAAAAGCCGTAGGCGCTCGCCAGCACCGGCAGGGCGGCCCAGGCCCAGTGGCTCAGCGCGCCGGTGGCCACGAGAAAGACCGCCGGGACGAGCACGTAGTTGATGTAGTCGACCATGTCGTCCAGCCGGCGGCCGTCGAAGCTCGGCAGCACCCGTTCGACCTCCACGCGTCGCGCGAGCGTGCCGTCCACGGCGTCGATCGTGAGGGCCACGAGCATGAGGAGCACCGCGCTGCGGAAGTCGCCGCTGGCGATGGCCAGCAGGGCCACCGTGGCGACGACCGCGCCGCTCGCGGTGAAGGCGTGCACACCCCAGGCGAGGGCCACCCGCCCGGGTGACGCGTTGCGCCCGGTCGACGGGGTCACGCGGGTTCGGTGCCTTCGATGGCCACTGTGCCGCGGGGGTGTCGCCGCATTCCGGACCGAGGATACCAGAGCCGCTATAGTGCCGAGGCGAGAGTCGAGGAGCGATCCCATGAGCGAGTCCAACGATCCGACCACGACCCGGCCTCGGTCGCTCGAGGAGCGGCATTCGCAGCGGGCCGTGGAGTACCTCCGCCAGGGGGGCGACTCGTTCCAGACGACCCGGGTCGACGCGGTCCTGAACTGGGGGCGGAAGTACTCGATGTTCCTCTACCCCTTCGTGACCGCGTGCTGCGGGATGGAATTCATGTCGGTGGCGGGGCCCCGCTACGACATCGACCGCTTCGGCTGCGCGCTGCCCCGCTTCTCCCCCCGACAGTCCGACCTGCTGATGGTGGTCGGCACGATCACCCAGCGCCAGGCTCCGATTCTCAAGAAGGTCTACGACCAGATGGCCGAGCCGAAGTGGGTGTTCGCCTTCGGCGCCTGCGTCTGCTCGGGAGGCCCCTACAACAACTACGCGACGCTCCAGGGCATCGACACGATCATCCCGGTGGACGTCTACGTGCCGGGGTGCCCGCCGCGGCCCGAGGCCGTGCTCGATGGGCTGATGAAGCTCCAGGCCCGGGTGCAGGCGGAGCGGGTGCCGGCCGGGGGGCGCCACCGGGAGACCGACGATCTCCCCCTCCAGGTCGTGGAGAAGCCGGTCGCCTAGCCCCTGCGGCCGCCGGCATCAAGCTCGCCGCAGCGCCGTCCGATGCCACTGCTCACGGCGGCTCGCTGTCGCCGGGCGAGGCCGGTCGCACCGGGGCGGGCGATGGGCCGCCGGCTACCCTCTGGAGCGGTGCGCGCGCCGAATCCGGAGGGGCACCACGATACGGGGTAGGGGGTCGCATGATCACGCCGACCGCAAAAATCGCGATGTACCGCCAGATGCTGCTGATCCGGCGCCTCGAGGAGCGGGTCGCCGAGATGTACGGCGAGCAGCAGATCGGCGGCTTCACCCACCTCTACATCGGGCAGGAGGCGGTCGCCGTGGGGGCGATCAGCGCCCTCAACCACGACGACTACGTCATCGGCACCTACCGCGACCACGGGCACTTCCTGGCGCGCGGCGGCGACCCCAACAAGTTCATGGCCGAGCTCTTCGGGCGCGACACCGGCAGCTGCCGCGGCAAGGGCGGCTCGATGCACCTCGCCGACGTGGAGCACTACTTCTACGGCGGCACGGGCATCGTCGGCGGGTCCATGCCGATCGCCTCGGGCCTCGCGCTCGCCTGCAGCTACCGCGGAGACGATCGCATCGTGATGAGCTTCTTCGGCGACGGCGCGACGAACCAGGGCGTCTGGCACGAGGCGCTCAACTTCGCGAAGTTGTGGAACCTCCCCGTCATCTTCGTGTGCGAGAACAACTTCTACGGGATCGGAACGGGTGTGCGTCTCTCGTCCGCCCTGACCGAGGTGCACAAGAAGGCGTCGGGCTACGGCATGCCGGGCTACGAGGTGAATGGCATGGACGTTCTCGAGGTGCGCCGGCAGTGCGACGAGGTCGTCAAGATGGTGCGCGCGGGCAGCGGCCCCGCCCTGATCGAGGCGCGCTGCTATCGCTACCAGGGCCACTCGATGACCGATCCGGGGCGCTACCGCGCCCGCGCCGAAGAAGAGCTGTGGCGCAAGCGCGACCCGATCCCGCGGCTGGCGAAGACGCTCGTCGCCGAGCGCGTCGTAGACGAGGAGCGGCTTCGGGCGCTCGAGCAGGAGGTCGAACGGATCTGCGACGAGGCCGTGGAGTTCGCCGCGTCGAGCCCGGAGCCGCCGCTCTCCGCGCTCTACGATCACGTCTTCTCCGAGCGCCATCCGAGTGATCCCCATGCGTGAGATCCGCTACTACGAGGCGCTGATCGAGGCCATGGCCGAAGAGATGCGGCTGGACGAGAACGTCTTCCTGATGGGCGAGGACATCGGCCTCTTCGGCGGGACCTTTCGCGCGACCGAAGGGCTGATGGCCGAGTTCGGAGGCCGTCGCGTGCGGGACACGCCGATCGCAGAGGCCGGGATCGTCGGTCTCGCCCTCGGCGCCGCGCTCGCGGGGCTGCGGCCGGTGCCCGAGCTCATGACGATGAACTTCGCGATGGTGGCGATGGACCAGATCATCAACCACGTCGCGAAGATGACGTACATGTTCGGCGGCCAGTGCAAGATCCCGATCACGATCCGGGCCCCGGGCGGCGGGGGGACCCAGAAGGCCGCCCAGCACTCGCACTCGATCGAATCCTGGTTCGTCAATGCGCCCGGCATCCGGGTCGTGATCCCGAGCACGCCCTACGACGCCAAGGGCCTGCTCAAGAGCTCGATTCGCAGCGACGATCCGGTTCTCTTCATCGAGCACGAGATGCTCTACTCGATCCAGGGGCCGGTGCCCGAGGGCGAGTACCTGATCCCGCTGGGCGAAGCCGACGTGAAGCGACGGGGCTCGGACCTCACGATCGTCGCCTGGTCGAAGATGGTGCACGAGGCGCTGCGCGCGGCCGAGCGGCTGGCGGAGGAGGGTATCGAGGCCGAGGTCATCGACCCCCGCAGCCTGGATCCCTTCGACTGGGACGCGGTGTACACCTCGGTGGCGCGAACGCGCCGCTGCGTCGTGGTCGAGGAGGGCTGGCGCACCGTGGGCGTGGGCGCCGAGATCGCCGCCCGCGTTCAGGAGCACCTCTTCCACGAGCTCGACGCTCCGGTGCAGCGGGTCGCGGCCGCCGACGTGCCGCTGCCCTACGCCAGGAATCTCGAGCAGGCCGCGCTGCCCGGCGCCGACGACATCGTCCGCGCCGCCCTGAAGATCACCACCTAGCCGCGGGCCGCCGCCGGAGCGAGGATTACGCGATGCCGCGCGAGATCAAGATGCCCAAGCTCTCCGACACCATGGAGGAAGGCACGCTCAACGTCTGGCGCAAGAGCGAGGGCGACCGCATCGAGAAGGGCGACATCCTCCTGGAGATCGAGACGGACAAGGCCGACATGGAGTTCGAGGCCTACATGTCCGGGACGCTGGCGAAGATCCTCGTGCCGGCGGGCGAGACGGTGGCCATCGGAACGCCCATCGCGATCGTACGCCTCGAGCGGGACAGCGACGCGGAGCTCGCCCGCTTCCTGGCCGAGCGCGACCTCGGCGCGGCGGCGCCGCAGCCGGTCGCCGCGGAGCCCGCCCCGGCGTCCCCCTCCGCGGGCGCGCCGGCAGCGACCCCGGCGGCGCCCGCAGCGATCGCCTCCGGGCCGGCGACGCTGCCGCCGCCCGCCTCGCAGCTGCCCTTCTTCGTGCCCGATCCCGATCGCGTGCGCGCTACGCCGCGAGCGCGGGTGCTGGCTCGCGAACAAGGCGTCGACCTCTCCGAGATCGCGGGCGCCGGGCCGGAGGGCGCGGTTCTGGTGCGCGACGTGGAGCTCTACCTCGAGGCTCTCGACGCCTCCGACCCGCCCACGCTGCCCGGCGACGTACCGGCGACGCCGGTCGCGCAGCGGATCGCCGACGAGCACCACGTCGACCTCACCCGGGTGAAGGGGACGGGGCCCGGCGGACGCGTCACGAAACGGGACATCCGCGAGCACCTGGAGCACGAGGCCCGCCAGGGTCCGGAGCGGGCGGCGCGCCTGATCGGCGACGAGATCAAGCTGTCGCAGAAGCGCAAGTTCCTGATCCGGAACATGGTGGAGAGCAAGCAGTCGACGCCGCACTTCTACATCGCCATGGAGGTCGACGCGGATCCGGTGGCCGCCCTGCGCCGGCGGCTCGTGGAAGAGGGCCGCCGGGTCACCTACACCCACATGATCATGAAGGCCTCGGCGCTCGCCCTGGAGCGCTTCCCGGAGGCCAACGCCACCTTCCGGGACGACCGCATCCTGCGCTACCAGCCGATCAACATCGCCGTCGCCGTGGACGTACAGGACGAGCTGGTCGCGCCGGTCGTCAAGGATTGCCAGGGGCGCGACCTCGAGGATCTGGCGGCGTCCACCGACGCGCTGATCCGCAAGGCGCGCGAGCGCAAGCTCGCGCCCGACGACTACTCCGACGGGACCTTCACCGTCTCCAACCTCGGCATGCTGGGCGTGGACCACTTCTTCGCGATCATCACGCCGCCGCAGAGCATGACGCTCTCCGTCGGGGCGCTGCGGACGCTTCCCGTCGTCGACGCGAAGGACGGGACGATCCGGGCGGGGCGCCGCATGGACTTCGGATTGGCCTGCGACCACCGCGTCCTCGACGGCGCCCGGGCCGCGCGCTTCCTGGACGAGCTGGTCCGGCTCCTCGAGAATCCCCACGAGCTGCTCGAGAGCAGCGCGAAGCATGGCGACTGAGCTCGCCGTCGACTGGCTGGGGAGGGTCCCCTACGCGGAGGCCCTGGAGCTCCAGAGGAAGGCGGTGGAGGCGCGGCGCGCGGGCGCCGCGCCCGACCGGCTGCTGCTCCTCGAGCATCCGCCCGTGATCACGCTCGGGCGCCGCGCGCGGCGCGAGCACCTGCGCGCGAGCCCCGATGAGCTGGACGCTCGCGGCATCGCGGTGCACGAGGTCTCCCGTGGCGGCGACGTCACCTACCACGGTCCCGGCCAGCTCGTGGGCTACCCGATCCTCGACCTCGCGGCGCGCGGCGCGGCCGACGTGCACCGCTACCTGCGCGGCCTCGAAGCGGCGCTGGTCGATGCGCTGGCGGAGCTGGGGGTGTCGAGCCGGACGCTCCCCGGCTACACCGGGGTGTTCGCGGGATCGACCCCGGACCCCTCGCAGCGCCCCCGCAAGCTCGCCTCGATCGGCGTGGGTGTGCGCGGTTGGGTCACCTGCCACGGCTTCGCCCTGAACGTCTGCCTCGACCTGGCGGCGTTCGACGTGATCGTCCCTTGCGGCCTGCACGATGTGGAGATGACGTCGGTCGCCGCGGAGCTCGCGGACGCGGCGCCTTCCGATCTCGCGCAGCGGGCGCGGGAGGCCGTCGCCGACGCCTTCACGAGGCGCTGGTCTTGACCGCGGCAAGCGACGCGAAGCGGCGCGCGCAGCGAGGCGGAGCCGAGCGAAGCTCGGACGAACGGGCCGACGCGAAGCGGCCTCAGCAGAAACCGCCCTGGCTGCGCGTTCGCCTGCGGTGGACACCCGAGTTCGAGCGGGTGCAGGCGACACTGGAGGGGCAGCGCCTCCACACCGTCTGCGCCTCTGCGGCCTGCCCGAACCTCGGCGAATGCTGGTCCCGCGGCACCGCGACCTTCATGATCGGCGGAAACCTGTGCACGCGCCGCTGCGGCTTCTGCGACGTCGCGACCGGCCGGCCCGCGGCCCTCGACCCCCGCGAGCCCGAGCGGGTGGCCGCGGCGGTCGAGACGCTCGGGCTCGCGTTCGCGGTGGTGACCTGCGTAGCCCGGGATGACCTCCCGGACGGCGGCGCGGGCCAGATGGCGCTCACCGTGCGGGCGATCCGGGAGCGTTGCCCCGAAACGGGGATCGAGGTGCTGATCGCCGACTACAAGGGCAGCGAGCCGGCGCTGCGCAGAGTCCTCGACGCCGGCCCGGACGTCCTCAACCACAATCTCGAGACGGTGGCGCGCCTGACGCGCCGGGTGCGGGTGGCGGCGCGCTACGAGCGCTCGCTCTTGGTACTGCGGCGCGCGGCGGAGCTGCGGCCGGACATCCCCACCAAGAGCGGCCTCATGCTGGGCCTGGGCGAGACGGCACCCGAGGTGCTCCGGGCCCTCGCGGACCTGCGCGAGGCCGGCGTCTCGCTGCTCACCCTCGGCCAGTACCTCCAGCCCTCGCCCTCGCACCTGCCGGTCGCACGCTACGTGCCGCCCGACGAGTTCGAGGCCTGGGCCGAGCGGGCGCGCGCGATCGGGTTCCGGGAGGTCGCCGCCGGCCCGCTGGTCCGCAGCTCGTACCGCGCCGAAGCGCTCGCCGCTCGCCCCCGACCGCCGTCCGCCGCCGCTTCGCTATAGTGCCGCCGTGCCCGGCAAGGTCGTCAAGGTCCGACGCCACGAGAAGCTCGGCTGGCTCGAGCGACTCTACGTCCCCATGATCGTGAAGGGGCTCGTCGTCACGAGCCGTCACTTCTTCCGGAACCTCCGGGGCTTCGTCAGTGGGAAGAACCGCACCGACTTCGTCGTCCAGTACCCGGAGGAGCGGGTCGACTACCCGGACGCCTTCCGCGGCATGCCGGTCCTGGTGCAGCTCGACAACGGGCAGCCCCGCTGCGTGGCCTGCGGCCTGTGCGAGTTCGCGTGCCCCACGGACTGCATCAGCATCGTCCCCGGGGAGATCGAGGGGGCGCGGATCGAGCGCTACCCGGAGGTCTTCGACATCGACATGTCCCGCTGCATGTTCTGCGGCCTGTGCGAGGAGGCCTGCCCCGAGGAGGCCATCGTGATGAGTCGCGAGGTCGAGATCGCCACCTACGACCGGCCGTCGATGATCTACGAGAAGCAGCAGCTGCTCGTGCCGGAGAGCCTGCTCAAGCGTCGCCTCGACTTCCTGCGCGCGGAGTACGATCGCCAGCACGCGGCCGCCGGCGGCAGGTCCTGATGGACGACTGCGGATCGCCGGTCCTGCGCCGCCTGCTCGAGGCCCTGCCCGACGCCGTGGAGGAGACCCACGCGCGGCTGGGCGACGCCACGGCGCGCGTCGGTCGCTCGAGGATCGTCGAGGTGCTGCAGCTGCTGCGGGACGACCCCGAGCTCGAGTTCGAGATGCTCACGGACCTGACGGCCGTCGACTATCTGGGCGAGGAGCCCCGCTTCGAGGTGGTGTACCACCTGTACTCCGTCGCGAAGAACCACCGGGTGCGCATCAAGGCGCGCGTCGCCGAGGACGCGCCCGAGATCGAGAGCGCCGTCGCCCTGTGGCCCTCCGCCAACTGGATGGAACGAGAGGTCTGGGACCTCTACGGAATCCATTTCCGGAACCACCCGGATCTGCGCCGGATCCTGCTCTACGAGCAGTTCGACGGGCACCCCCTGCGCAAGGACTACCCCAAGGAGAAGCGGCAGCCCCTGGTGGGTCCGAGGAACTAGCCGCGATGGCCACCGATCCCCATCTGTTCACGGACCGTCAGCCGGAGACGTCCGAGGACGACAGCGAACGCGATCTCCACACCGCGCACCAGGTCCTCAACATGGGACCGTCCCATCCGGCGACCCACGGGACGGTGAAGTTCCTGATCGAGCTCGACGGGGAGACCATCGTCGGCCTCGACATCCAGGTGGGCTACCTGCACCGCGGCTTCGAGAAGGAGTGCGAGAGCGGGACCTGGTACCAGGCCATCCCGTACACGGACCGCCTCAACTACAACTCCGCCATCCTCGCCAACATCGGCTACTGCATGGCGGTCGAGAAGCTCCTCCAGATCGAGACGCCCGTGCGCTGCCAGTGGCTGCGCACGCTGGCGGGCGAGCTGTCGCGCATCGCCGACCACCTCACGCGCTGCGGCGCGGCCTGCCTCGAGCTGGCGGCCATGACGCCGTTCCTCTACGGGATCGAGGCGCGGGAGCTGACCTGGGACCTGCTGGAATCCCTGTGCGGCGCGCGGGTCACCTCGAACTACGTCCGGATCGGCGGCGTGAAGCACGACATGCCGCCCGACGTCCCCGGCGTCGCCCGCGAGTCCGTCGCGAAGATCCGCGGCCTGCTCCGCGACTTCGACGACGTGATCACGAGCAACCGGATCTTCGTCGACCGTCTCAAGGGGACGGGCGTGATCTCCCGCGAAGACTGCCTGCGCTACGCGGTCACCGGGCCGATCCTGCGCTCCACCGGGGAGCCGCTCGACGTGCGCAAGACGGAGCCCTATCTCGTCTACGACGAGATCGACTTCGACGTCCCGATCGGGGAGGTGGGCGACAACTACGACCGCTACCTCGTGTGCGTGGAGGAGATGCACCAGAGCCTGCGCATCGTCGAACAGTGCCTGGCGCACCTGGAGAAGCTGGGCCCGGGGCCGGTGAACGTCCTCGACCCGCGCGTGCGCTGGCCCGCCAAGGGCCGCGTCTTCAATCGCATGGAGGAGCTGATCCAGCAGTTCAAGTCGGTGACGGAGGGCCCGCGGGTTCCGGCGGGCGAGGGCTACTTCGCCATCGAATCCGCCAACGGCGAGCTCGGCTTCTACCTGGTCTCCGACGGCTCCGCCGTCCCCTACAAGGTGCGCTGCCGTCCGCCGAGCTTCATCAATGTCGCGCCCATACCGGGCATGCTGAAGGGCTCGCTCCTGGCCGATCTGATCCCCACGTTCGACTTCGTCAACATGATCGGGGGCGAGTGCGACCGATGAGCGCGGAGCGCGGCGAGGTGTGGGAACGGCTGGGTCCTCCCGCGGAGCAGCAGGGCAGCGTGAACGATCCGCGCACGAGCGAGGAGCACGGCGTGAAGTGGAACGAGAAGTGGATCTACCTCGGCGAGGACGGGACGAGCGTCGGTCGGGTCGTGCTGTGGAACCGCTACGACTTGATGGGGATCTTCCGGATCCGGCCGGACGGGTCCGCCGAGGCCGAGTCGCTCCCGGAAAGCTAGTGGCGCGGCGGGGGCCGCCGCCGGAATCGTCCGATCTTGGCTCGCCTTCGGCTCGCGGCGCGGGCGACGACCCTGTCGGGCCGCCGCCGGAATCGTCCGATCTTGGCTCGCCTTCGGCTCGCGGCGCGGGCGACGACCCTGTCGGGCCGCCGCCCTTGCGACCCTTCGGCCTCGTGCTGCATCGCGACGGTACGTGGACCCACGAGGGGCATCGCTTCACCCATGCGCGCCTGCGCGCCGTATTCGACCGTTGCGTCCGCTACCTCCCGGAGGAGGGCGTGTACGTCGTCCAGATCGGGCGCTTCCGCGGGCAGATCGAGATCGAGGAGGCGGCTTTCTTCGTGCGCTCCGTCGACGCCGAGACCGGCGAGATCGCGCTCTCGGACGGCAGCGCGGAGCGCCTCGAAGTCGCCTCTCTGCGCGCGTCGGCGGTCGACGGCGCGCTGCTGTGCACGGTGAAGCGCGACCTCGCAGCCCGGGGCCTGCCGGCGCGCTTCACGCCGGCGGCGCAGGCCGAGCTGCTGGGCAGGGTCGAGGCAGGCCCCGAGGGTCCGCTCCTGCGCCTCCGGGGGTGCCTCGTTCCGGTGCCGGAGCTGTGAGGCTCGGTCCGCGCCGGAAAATTGACGCCGCTCCGGCGGCGCGTTACCCACAGGCCAGCGCACGCCCGTACGGGTGCCCTTCGCGCGGCGGCGTAGCCAAGTGGTAAGGCACGGGACTGCAAATCCCTGATCCCCGGTTCGAATCCGGGCGCCGCCTCCATCAGCCGGTCGGCGCGATCGAGGCGTCGGGCGGCGCCGCGCGCGGGTCGAGGTGCTGTCCCCGGGGGTCGAAGATCCGGAACTTCGCCAGGCCCTTGCGGTGCAGGTAGGCCTGGACGGAGACGGTGAGCACGCCGATTCCGTAACGGACCGATCTCCGGAAATTGATCGAAGAGGCCTCTTCGAAGTAGGCGGCGGGGCAGCTGACCTCGCCGATCTCGAAGCCGGCGAGCAGGATCTGGGCGAGCATCTGGTTGTCGAAGACGAAGTCGTCCGAGTTCTCCAGGAGCGGGAGCGACTCGAGCACCTCTCGCGAGAAGGCCCGGTAGCCCGTGTGGTACTCGGAGAGCTTGGCGCCGCACAGGAGGTTTTCGATCGCGGTGAGGACGCGGTTGGCGACGTACTTGTAGCGCGGCATGCCGCCCGACAGGGCGCGCCCGCCGAGGACCCGCGATCCCAGGACGGCGTCGAAGGGACCGTCGGTGATCATGCCGATGACCGCCGGCAGCAGGCGGGGGGTGTACTGGTAGTCGGGGTGCAGCATGACCACGACGTCGGCCCCGAGCCGGAGCGCCTCCGCGTAACAGGTCTTCTGGTTGCCGCCGTAGCCGCGGTTGGTCTCGTGAACGAGCGTGCGCAGCCCCAGGCGCCGGGCGATGGTGACCGTCTCGTCGTGGCTGGCGTCGTCCGTGACGACGACCTCGTCCACCAGATCCAGTGGGATCTCGTGATACGTTCGCTCGATCGTCCTCGCCGCGTTGTACGCGGGCATCACCACCACGATCTTCTTTCCGTGAAACACCGGAGTCCGTTCTCCCTTTTCCGACTCGACGGAGCTAGACTGGATGGCTCTCGCGGCCCGGGTGGCGAAATCGGTAGACGCGGGCGACTTAAAATCGCCTGGCCCTCGGCCGTGCAGGTTCGAATCCTGCCCCGGGCACCCCTGCTGCCCCGCACGCCGCGGCGGGGCGCGGGCCCTCAGTGGCTCAGTGGCCGAACTCCGGCGTCTGGACGACGGCGCGAACCTCGTCTGCCTCCAGCAACTCCTCCAACGCATCGCGGTCGAGCAGCGTGGTGCGCTGGTACCCGAGCTCGGGCAGCTCCAGCTCGAGGCGGAAGATCTCGCGCGGGCCCTGGAAGACCTGGCGGATGCGAAGACTCTGCCCGGCTCCGCCGGTGACGATCTCGTTGCGGATCGACGCGACGATGCGCCGCGCGCGCATATCGCTGCGAGTGATCGGGTCCAGATACGCGTCGAACGCGCTACTGCGATTCGCGATCTTGAAAGTGCCGCGCTCCTTCATCGTCGTGCAGAGGATACCCGGAACCTCGCGCCGGCTTCAAGCGGCGTGTGCGCCTTCGGGTACGATCCCGGCGCCGCCGGTACGGCTCGTCTCAGGCGTCGCCTTCGGACGCCGTCTTGGCATGCGCGCGATTGGCGATGTAGTCTTCGAGAGCGGTAAGATGACTCGCGGCACCGCCGAGGAACTCGACCCCGATGCCCCCCTCGTCGTCGTGTTCGTGCGGCGACATCACCGTCTTCGACCACGCGACCCGGCCGATTGCCTCGAGCCGTCTGCCGTCCGGCAGGTGAATCTCGATCAGCAGGCGCCGACCCGGTGCGAGCGGTTCCGCCGTGCGAACGTAAGCGCCGCCCTGAGAGACGTTTGCACAGCGTTCCTGCGTGGCGCGGAAGAACGATCGTCCCGTCCACGGATCCTGCTCGGGATCGATCGTGGAAATGCGTGCGGGCAACTGCGCCGGGACCCGTAGATACCGGCGGCTTGCGTCGTACTCGCTCATGGTCACCCCCCCTTTCATACGAATCGGCGACCCCCCTTGTCCAGCTTGAGCGTCGAAATCTGCCTGGGGCGGGCCCGGATCGACCGCCCCGGGCCCCGTCCCCCCGGGCAGGGGACCGTCTCAAGGGTATTCCAGCCCCGGTCGAAGAGGCTCCGTAGTGGTACGCGGTGTCCCGGGTCCGGGACCAGGGGCACCCCGGGAGGGGTGGGTGGCGAGATCCGCGACCGAGGCGCAGTTCACGTCCGAGCAGCGCTCCTGGCTGGGGCTCTCCGAGAACGAGTCGGTCCGGGTCCTGACCTCGGGCTCGCACACGATCCTGCTCGAGCGCTGCGGCGGAGAGACGGCGGCGGCGCTGCCGTGGGACCGCGAGCTGGTGCTGACCGCCGACGTGCGGGCCTTTGCACTGGCCGACCTGCTGCAGATGCTCCACGCCTCCGCCAAATCGGGCTTCCTCTACTTCGAGACCGGGAACCACGCCAAGGCGGTCTACCTCAACCACGGCGAGGTCGTGTTCGCGACCTCGAACCAGATGGTCGATCGCCTGGGCCAGACCCTGCTGCGGGCCGGGACGATCACGGCCGAGCAGTTTCGCGAGGCACGCGACGCCTTCAGCCCACAGACCCGCTTCGGGAAGATCCTGGTCGAGCGGGGCTACATCGAGCCGCGCCAGCTCTGGAACGGCGTGCGGCTCCAGATCGAGGAGATCGTGCGATCCCTGTTCTCGTACGGCGCGGGGACGGTGCTGTTCTGGGAGGGCGAGGTACGGCCCGACAACGTCGTCCGCCTGGCGCTGCCCACGCGCCGCCTGGTGGCCGAGGGGTTGCAGCAGCGCGACGAACTGCTCAAGTTCCTGGCCTGGGTGGAAGACCCGCGCACGCGCCTCGAGCAGCTGAGCGGGCCGAAGCTCAGCGGCACGGAACAGGCGATCTACGAGGCCATCGAGGGTGCGACCGGGTTTTGCGAGGTGTGCCGGAAGGCCGGTATCGATCCGCTGTCCGGTGCGCGCACGATGCGGCTCCTGCGGCTGCTGGGCGCCGTCAAGCTGACCCGCCCCGAAGAGGGTCAGGGCGCCGCGGGACGGCAGCCCCAGGGCGGGACGCACGACGACGACGCCGTACGCGAGTGCGTGGAAGCGCACGTGAAGATCCTGGCGGAGCTGGCGACGCCGATCGTGGCCGTGGATGGCAGCGCGGGCCTGCGCGGCCGGCTCGCGGGCATCGTGGAGGAAACCGCCGAGCGCTTCCCCGCGATCCTGGGCGGCGTGGTCGTGGGCCCGGGCGGGGCGCTCGATCCGGTGGAGATCACCCAGCGCGCGCTGCGCTTCCCCGGCGAGCGCGAGTGCGAGGTGCGGCTCGCGCTGGGCCAGCTGATCTCGTACCTCGAGTTCGAGCTGATGAACCACCCCAAGATCGACGACCCCGAGCAGTTCCTCGAGGGATTGGAGACGATCCGCGCGCAGCTCTGAGTCCGCGGCCGCGTGACGCCGCCACCGGGCTCGCCGGTTCCGAGCTTCGCTCGCCTTCGTGAGTCCATTAAGCTCCAGCGCCGTGGAGCGCGGGTAGCTTGGCGAGGAGAGTTCGCGGTCGCGACGGCCGGGACGGCGCGGAGGGTCGCGAGCTCCTCTACGGGATCCATCCGATCCGGGAGGCGCTGCGGGCCGGCCGTCGCCGGATGCGCCGCCTGAGGGTGCGCGCGGGCCGCAGGCGGCCGGAGCTGGCGGAGATCGTCGCGGCGGCCCGGGCCGCTGGGGTTCCCGTCGAGGAGACGAGCCCGGATGAGCTGGGCCGGGGTCTGGAGCCCGGTGCGAACCACCAGGGGGTCGTCCTGGAGGCCGGTCCCCTGCCCGAGGTCCCGCTGGCGGATCTCGTACGCGCCGTTCCCACGCCGCGCTCTCTGGTTGCTCTGGATGGGGTGGAAGACCCACGAAATGTGGGAGCCATCCTGCGCGTAGCCGAGGCCGCTGGCGTGGACGGCCTGCTGCTGACGCGGCGCCGGGCGCCGCCGCTTGGCCCGGTGGTCGCACGCGCCAGCGCCGGCGCGTCCGAGTGGCTTCCGGTGGCACGCGTTCCAAATCTGGTGCGTGCACTCAACCAGTTGAAATCGCTTGGATTCTGGATTTTCGGCGCCGATCCCTCGGCGCCCCTGGACGTGTTCGGCCTGCCAGACCGACTGGTGGGAGGCGATCGCGTCGTGGTGCTCGGTGCGGAGGGGAGGGGCATGAGGCCCGCGGTCGCTCGGGCGGTCGACCACCGGGTCCGAGTGCCCATGGGCGGCCGGGTCGCTTCGCTCAACGTCTCGGCCGCCGCCGCCGTCCTGCTCTTCGAGCTGGGGCGCCGGGCCGGTCCCGGCGCAACTGGCAACTTCGCTCGGAGCGGCGCATCCGGTGAAGGGAATCCTCCCGGCTCCGCTTGCTGAGGGGCGAGGGGATGCTTATACTCAGCCGACGCGCGCTCCACGCTGGCGTAGCTCAACTGGTAGAGCAGCTGATTTGTAATCAGCAGGTTGCGGGTTCGAGTCCCATCGCCAGCTCCAGATCGGGGGCGACGTAAGCCGGCAGCGGCAAATCCGAAGCGACGTTTAGCGGGGAACGGTTTCCGAAAAAGGGTGGTCGGGCTCGGTCGAGTCGGGTCGGGTCGGCCGACCGGAAGAGAACAGCGACATCTTCGAACATCTTCGAGATTGGGTGCAGGCGCGCGAGCCTTTCCTCTGAACCGGTGGCGCTCCAGGGAAGGTTCGCGTTCTGCTGTGGTGTTTGTGGGCAGGGAACGGAGAGGTACCGAAGCGGTCAAACGGGGCAGACTGTAAATCTGCTGGCTTAGCCTTCGGAGGTTCGAATCCTCCCCTCTCCACCACATTGCGGGGCGGGGCCGAGCGGTTCGCATCCCGATTGCGCGGTTGCCCGGATCCCGGGTCGTGTCCGCGGTGGAAGGATGGGGTGAGCGACGGCGCGCGAGCGGGAATAGCTCAGTTGGCTAGAGCACGAGCCTTCCAAGCTCGGGGTCGCGGGTTCGAGTCCCGTTTCCCGCTCCACGCGCGCGGGGCGCGGCGTCCGACTGCGAGCGGCAGGCGAGCGGAGTTCGATCGAGCAGGCGCGGGGATCTTCGGTTCGCCGGGCCCACGTAGCTCAGGTGGTAGAGCACGTCCTTGGTAAGGACGAGGTCAGCGGTTCAAGCCCGCTCGTGGGCTCCACAACCCGAACCGGAGGGTGAAGAGGGAGTTCGCAGCCCGGCTCGCGAGTGCCCTTCAGACCGTCGCCGGGTGCGAGCCGAGTCACGGCAGAGTTGAGGAGAAGGTATGGCCAAGGCGAAGTTCGAGCGCACGAAGCCGCACGTGAACGTGGGGACGATTGG
>JAOTUO010000194.1 GCA_029863845.1 Myxococcales bacterium | reverse complement strand
CGCCTCGAGCGCGCGGCCGTCGATGCTCCAGACGTAGCCCACGGTCACGGGGTCGCCGTCGGGCTCGTTCACCCGCGCGACCGCGCGCAGGCGGTCGTGGGCCACCGGCTCCCGGGGCTCGATCCGCAGCGACGTGATCACCGGGGGCCGGTTGCTCGCTTCGGAGCGCTTCTCCGCCGCCTTCCACTGGCTGGTGGTCGCCGGCGGCTCCGGCGGCGGCTCGCTGCCGCACGCGACTCCCGCCGCCAGGAGCAGGAGCCCCCCCCCGATCCGGCCGATCTGCTGCCACCTCACGCTTCCCCTCCCGGATTCCCTCGCGGGTCTACTCCCGCGTCTCGCGCGCCCGTTCACTGCACCTCGCGCCAGTAGAGCACCTGGCCGCCGGTCGGCACGTCGCAGGTCTCGAAGCTCTCGAGGCCCCCGCCGCTCTTCTCGATGTAGACGCGGTTGCCCTGGCCGGTGCCGCAGGGCCCCGGGCCGGGGCCGCCGCCGCCGCCGCCGCCGCCCACGTTCACCGACACCTTCGGGTCGGTCGGGAGCCCCACGCCCAGGTCGAGCGTGCGCTCCGGATCGCCGTTCACGTCGACGAAGAAGCCCTCGCCCGTGAGCAGGTCGAAGACGTAGGCCTTCGCCAGTCCGCGGGCCTGGCACGGATCGGCGTTCGGCGTCGCGACGAACGAGTTGGTGATCACCAGGTTCGCGAAGATCACGGTGTTGGTGACGAACTTCTCGCCGTCGGCGCCCCGGATGTAGAAGCCGTTCGTGTTGGACACTCCGCCCGGAAAGTTGGTGGCGTCCACGAGGTCGCCTTCGTCGAGCGTGCCCAGGCCCGCCAGCTCGTACGGGTCGGCGTCGCGGACCACGTACAGGCGGTTGTTCTCGTCCGTGGTGCCGCCGATGCCCTCGAACTGGACGCTCTGGCGCTCGCCGGCTCCCCAGGCGATCCAGACGTCGCCGTGCACGAGTGCGCCCGCCGGCGGGGAGTAGAAGTTCTGGAAGTAATCCTTCCCCCCGATACTCGGAATCGGGGCCTGGAAGAAGAGCACGAACGGCCAGCTCGGTTGATCCACGTCGTCGCCCGCGGCGGTGCCGTTGATCGGATCGCCGCCCAGCGGCTGGATCACCCACTTGAACATCTGGCCGCCGAGGTCGCCCACGTAGACCACGTCGGCGAAGCCGTCCGCGTTCAGGTCGAAGACGGCGGGCGTGCTCGGCTTCGCGAAGAGCATCTGGGTCTGGGCGTCCGAGGCGCTGCCGTCGAGGATCTTGCGGGCCAGCACCTGGCCGGTCTTCATCTCGACCATGAAGATCGCCCGGCCTTCGGTGGCGTTGCTGTCGTAGGTGCTGACCAGGCCGCTCACGTCGTTCGGGTTCGGATCTCCGTTGGCGTCGTAGCCTCCGGCGAAGATCGCCACCCAGCGCTCGTGGGCGACGCCGTCGTTGTCCACGCTCACGCGCACGCGCGTGATGATGGGCTGCGACCAGGACTGGCCCATATGCGGCGGCCAGGTCGCGTCGCCTTCCTTCGGGAACTCCCAGCCGTAGGCGGGGCCGTTGGCCTGGAAGCCCGGATACTCGAGGTTCACGCCGCCGGGACCCACGATGCCGCCCGGGTTCGTGATGTCGAGCCCGAGAACGTGGCGGCCGCCCTTGCGCAGGCCGGTCGCCAGCATGGTGCGCCACTCGCGGCCGTCGGCGTTCTTGGTGGTCGCCGTCGCGCTCGGGTGGATCCAGACGTCGGCGACCTGGGGCGAGCCGTCCACGTAGTGGCTCCGGGCCGACGGGTCGTCGATCGGGTAGTTCTTGATCTTCTGGCGCGACGCCCAGGGCATGAAGCCGAAGCGCTCGACCCCCGTGCCCGGGTCGTACTTCGGGTGGGGCAGCGCCGAGGCGTCCCAGTCGCCGGCGTGGATCGCCTCCAGGAAGCCCCCGTTCGTGCCCGCGTAGATCATGCGCGGCCGGGTGGCGTAGGCCGTCTTGAAGGCGCTGTACGACTCTTCCAGCGAGAACCTGTTCGGCTGCCGCACCACGACCGGGCTCGAGTGGAAGATGTCGCCCAGCCGGCTCGGCCGGTCCACACACGCCAGCGGAGTCGCCACCAGGCTGCCGTCGGTGACGCCGCTGCCGAAGAAGCAGCCCCGGGCGAAGGCCACGACCTCGTCGGCCAGCCCCTCGGCGGTGAGCGCCGTGCTCCCGGCCGTCGGGTAGAGCGCGTCGTTGGGGGCCGGGTCGGGCGCCGCCGTGAAGGCCGAAATCGTGAGGTCGGCCGCGGTCAGCGAATCGTCGAAGGCTACCCGGGTCGGCGTTCCCGAAACCAGCTTGGACACGTACAGCGTGCGCGATGCCGACGCCGGGGTCTCCTCGTGCGCATCCCAGAAGTACACGGCAGTCTCACTGAAGGGGCCGCTGTTGCACTCGCAGCTGGGCCCGGGGCAGGCGCCGGAGTCGGGATCGACGAGCGCGCAGTCGCCGTTGCTGTCCACGATGTCGCCGTCCTGCTCGATGCGCCAGGCGCGCACGTGGCCCTCCCAGGCCGCCGAATTGTCTTGCGGGAAGAGGTAGCTCTGGTAGAAGTCCCCGCCGTCGATGGTGCGGGCGGAGGGCACCGCGGCGGCGGTGAAGGAGGCCGCCTTCTCGATGATGTCGTTGAGGGCTCGAATCAGCGCGATGGCCAGCTCGTCGCCATCCTTGGCCTCGTAGTAGACGCCGCCGCCCAGCTCGGCCGTCTGCCGGAGATAGTCCGCCGTGGTGCCTTCCGGGGCCAGCGCCACCGTGTAGGTATCGATCGTCTGGGCGTCGCCGCCCAGATCGGGCCGGAAGTCGTGCTCGTTCATGTACTTGGCGATGTCGTCCAGCAACCAGCTGCTCTCGTCCGCGTCGCCGGGTGTCTCGTCGTCCGCGACGCTGTCGTTGCCGTCGTCGTGGTAGTCGCCGATCAGGCTCATGATGTCCGCGAAGCCCGCGGAGGTGTCCGCCGGGTCCTCGTCGAAGTCGTCCCGGGTCGGCTGGCCGGCCGAGACGATTACGACGAAGGCCTTCTCGCAGTCGAAGGCAAGGGTGTCCTCCAGGTACTTGCTCGAGTTGGTCTCGACGAGTCCCTTCTTGTCGTAGACGTAGACCGGGAACTTCGTGATGCCGTCTTCACCGACGGGGATGTCGGCGGTGTCGCGGGCCATCCAGTACGAGTAGATCTGGAAGAGCGTCTCGGCGAGGGGCGCCTCTTGGACGGTACCCGAGTTCTTGACGGCCGACTCGAGCTCCGACGCGTGGTTCGGATTCGAGCGGCCCAGGTCCGACGAAAGGTAGCCGCCGTTGGGATCGACGCCTCCCGCGTCCGCGTTCTCGCGGAACTGCGCGAGGCCGAAGCGCACGTTCTTGGGCTCGGCCAGGCACAGCAGGTCCAGCAGCACCTGCTTCGAGGCCTCGAAGAGGGTGCGGCGGTACTTGTTGGCGAACTCCAAGGACGGGCTCCCCGGTCTCGTGGTGCAGCCCTCGATCGAGGCCACGTCGTTCTCGATCTCGCTGATGTACGGATCGGCCGCGTCGCTGAAGTACCAGTTCAGGTAGCGCCCGTCCCAGTAGGTGCCCTCCGTCTTTCTAGGGATGAAGATCGTGCGGTCGTTGCCGCAGTGCGTCTCTACGACATCGCTTCCGGTGTAGGTGTATACGGTGCTGTTCGTGAAGTCGCTGCAGCCGTAGGAGCCGGCCTCGGGGTCGAACGCGGGATGCCACTCGATGTGGTTCATCTCGTCCGAGTTGTCCATCAGGAGGACCACGTTCGGCGACACGGCGGTCTCGATCAGGAAGACGTCGTCGCCAGTCGCCTGGGCGCCGGCCGAGCGACCGCCGAAAGGCGCCAACGCCAGTGTCAGCGCGGCCCAGAGGACCACCCGCGCGTGTCGTGTTCGATCGCTCGAGCGCTTCATGTCGTCTCTCCCGAACCCCTCCGGATGGATCGTTCGCCGGCGCGGGCGCGCTCAGTTGGCCGCCAGCACGCCGCTCACGGTGTCGAGGCGGGCCACGCTGCCGCCTGGGCCGTCGCCCTGCACGCGGATGCGCCAGTAGTTGAGCTGGTAGACGGGCGTGCCCCCCTGGCCGATGTTCAGCCCCATGCCCGGGTAGGACGCCACGCCCAGGCCGTCGATCGGGTCGGTGACGGTCGGATCGACGCGGAACGAGGGCTGCCCGAACGGGAAGATCGTGCCGTCCCCCAGCGTCGTGGTCGGCACGCTGGGCGTGCCGACCGTCGTCAGCGTCTCCATCGCCTTCGCCACCCCCGCCTCGGCGGCGAAGAAGGCGATGGCGCGTTGGTTCTGGAAGCCCGCCACCTGCTGGTCCTTCGACACCGCGTCCAGGGCGGCGAAGCCCAGCAGGGCGAGCAGCAGGAGCAGCAGGACGGTGAGGAGGAGCGCAAAGCCCCCCTCGCGCGGCGGCAGGGACTGCGGCCTCGGGGTCGTCGGCGACAGGGTCATGCGCTGAGCCTCCGATCCATGTTCCGCACGCGCACCGTGCTGGTGTAGACGCGCCGGCGGAAGTTGTCGGCCACACCGGCGGTGCGATTCTCGAAGGCCTGCGGCTCGCCCGTGAACTCGCTGTCCGGGTTCCGCGCACGTACGACGAGGTTGAGCCGTACCTCGCGCAGCAGTCGCATGTCGGTGTCCTGTGCGTCGAAGTTCGCGTTGATTCCCGCGCCGTTTCCGTGCATGTCTCCGGGGTCGACCACGCCGTCGCTGTTGGCGTCGATGAAGTAGGCCAGCTGCAGGTCCTCGATACCCTCGGCCAGCAGCCGACCGTTTCGCGTCAACCGGTCGCCGTTCGCGATCGCGTACACGTGGGCGGGCACGGCGACGAGCTGCACGGCGCCGGCGGCGTTGCCCAGCGCCTTGCTCACGGTCTGGAACGTGACGCTCGTACCTCCCACGCTCACCACCGTGACCGGTCCGCAGGCCACCCCGCGCGTCGGATCGTTCAGGTCCATCACGATGACGCCGCCGTTCACCTGGAAGTCGCTGTCGTTGGTGCCGTCGCCGTCGGCATCGTAGGCCGCTCGGGTCGGCGAGGGCGGCTCGACGACCAGCGAGTCGAGGACCAGCGTGGTGGTGCCCCCCGTCGCCGCCACGTTCGTCACCGCGCCCTGCACCTCGGCGCCGTTGTACGGAACCAGGTCGTCGCCCGGGTCGATGGCCTCCGCGTCGGTCACGTAGAGCACGTCGGGGCTCCCCTGGTTGTCGTCCGCGCACAGCGAGGCGCCCAGGGGCACCATCATCCCGGTGTGACGGATGTCGCGCTCGAGCAGGTAGGCCATGGCCCGCAGGGCCTGCTGCGACTCGGTGACCTGGTCGGTCGTCGTGTACGCCCGGTTGCTCAGGCTGATGCTGACCATCATGTAGACCAGGGCGAAGCTGAGGATGGCCGTGGCGATGAGCAGCTCGATCAGGCTGAATCCGCCGCGTCGCGACGTGGCTCTAGACGGCATCGCGGTTGAACCTCACGCCGGAGATGACGAGGCTGCGACCTGGGCGCTTCGGCTCGTCCCACTGCACGCGCACGTCGATGGTCCGGGTCCAGCCGGCCACCAGATCGGCGATCCGCCAGTCTACGGTGTAGGCCTGCTCGACCCGGTCTGGGGAGCTCTGGACGGTGTTGGCGACCGTGACGGCCGGCGCCCAGCCCGCCGTGGGGGCAACCGAGGCCCAGGCCTGCTGCTGGAGCCGCTCCATCTGCGTCTGGGCGATGGCCGCGGCCTGGGTCGTGTGCCGGCCGCTGCTCCGGCCCTGCATGGCGTGGAGCTGCATCGAGCTCAGCGTCACCATCCCGAAGGCGAAGATGCCCAGGGCGATCATCACCTCGATCAGGGTGAAGCCCTGCGAGCCGCGCTTCGGATTCGGGGTCGTGGCTGCCATCAGCTGGTCCAACCTCCCGCGGTCGGGTTCCATACGTGGACCCGCGTCGCGCCGAGCGGGCTCAGCACCACGCCGTAATCCCGCTTGCCGTTCGTGAGATACAGGGCGCCGCCGCCGGTGCCCGTGGTTCCGATGGCCCCGCAGGAGCCCACGGCGCCCACGAAGGTCACCGGGATTCCGTTGGGCTGGAAGAGCACCCAGTTGACCTTCGTGTTGCCGGGGTCGGCGAAGGTGGCGCCGTCCCAGCCAATCGGGTCGAAGGGCGCCGCCCCGGTGTCGGTGCCAATGGCCCCGCTGGCGAGCGCGACCCCCCACTCCAGTTCGCCCTCCGGCAGGATGCCCTCGACGACCTCGCCGCCGGCGATCGCGCAGTCCGCCGTGGCGGGCGGACCGTCGTCGATGAGTAGGACGGGCACCCAGGCGCCGTCTTTCTCGACCGGGTTGCCCGACGGATCCGTGGCGCCGGGATTGCCGAAGAAGACGATGTGGTTGTTGCCGGTGCGGATGGCCGCGGCGCGCGCCTTGAGGAAGACGCCCGCGACGGAGCGCGCGGCCGCCTTCACCTGCTGGTTCTTCGCCCACTGGCCGATCTGCGGCCCGGCGAGCGCGAGCAGCACCGCCATGATTCCGACGGCGACCATCAACTCGATCAGCGAGAAGCCCGCCCGAGGGCCCGTCGCTCGCCGCTGTCCCGGAAGGTCCTGCATGCACGCCTCCGAAGAACTCACCGGGGGCTTTAGCAAGCACCGTGCCACGCCGGGATCATCGGCTAAGCCGTGCATAGACATGAGGATCTCTGATCAGGAGCCGGCACTCCGCAGAATTGTGCGCGGTGTGCAGGAACTTTCGGGGCCTCAGCTCTCGTCGAACTCCTCGTCGATCACGAGCACGCGGTCGCCGTCGACGTCGGATCGCGCCTCGATCGTGTAGGCGCTGCCCCCGCCATAGGTCACCCCGTACTGAAAATGCACTCCGCCCTCGGGGACGAGGCCGAGCTCGTTGAAGCCGTGGGCGCGAGGCCCCAGGCCAACTTGACCGACCCGACCGCTGGGGGCGTGACGGGCAGCGCGCTCGCGTAGCTGCCCGTCTCGGCGTAGTAGGCCTCCTGGGCATCGCGGATCGCGACGATGTTCATGCCCGCCGCGTTCAACTGGCTCCAGCCGCCTACGAACGTGCCCATGAAGAGGTGTCCCTGCCCCTGCTCGGTCCGGCAGCCCGACTCCAGCGGGCGTGAGAGCTCGGAGAGCCGGCTCGATGGCGGATGCGCCGGGTGCGGCGGCCCGGGAACCCTGCGTCCGCTTCCGCCTGCCTGCGACGGTCGCGGAGAGCAGGGATCGCGACTGCAGGTCGGAGAGCTGCCGGGCCCCATCGTACTCGTTGCCCGCGATCAGCTCGTTGGCCCTGGCCCCGACGCTGTCGGAGACATCGCGTACCCACTCTTCCTCGCGCAGGTCCGGATCGATGCCGGCTTGCCGGAGGTCGGGTGCGGTCACGGGCAGGGCCTGGAGCAGGAGACCGAGCACGATGACGTGCCTCTGCAGCCCCACGGACTCGTCGGGGTCCCGATCGGCGAGAAGCCGGGTGTCCGATCTCTGGAGCGCGCCGAGACCGAGGCGGGCGGCGATCGCCGCGGCCGGCGCGGCGCCCGTGACCCGGTCCGCGACGACGCTCTCGATGGAGGCGAGGTCGGGCGGACCTTCGCGAGCGCGCTGCCCCGGCTGCGGCGGCCACTCGGCGGGCCTGCGGCGCGCGTGGGCGTGGCCTCGAGAGCGACCGCGCGGTGCTCCTCCCGCACCTTGGAGATCCGCTCCTGGTGCCAGAGGCGGACGGCGAGGTTGTACGTGACGACGCAGCGCAGGACCTCCGGCAGGAAGAAGTAGTCGACGCTCTTCTTCTCGTACGCCGGCATCTCCTTCAGGATGGTCTCGAAGTCGCCGCTGGAGCTGAGGCTCTCCGACGCCTCGTGGAAGCGCGCCAGGATCCGACGTTTACGTCCGGGTCGCGCTCGCGGTCGGCGAAGGCGGTGCGCGAGATCGTGCCGCGAGCGGCAGGTCGGGTTCGAGCCCCGTTCCCCCGTCCGAGAAGGCGGGTTCTGACATTCCCCCGAGCGTGAT
>JAOTUO010000193.1 GCA_029863845.1 Myxococcales bacterium | reverse complement strand
CCGCAACAGATACTGGAACTTCGTGAAGAACTGTCGCGACGTCTGCGCCAGCGTGTTCGGCTGATCGTAGTCGCGGTAGGCCAGGGACGAGCCGATGAAGAACATGGTGAACGGATTCGCCCGGTAGGTCAGCAACGGCTCCACGTCCAAGCGCCGATTGAAGTCGTTGTACTGCACCACCAGCCGCACGAACAGCTGGCGGGTGAACTGGAGATTGGCACGGGTCCGGAGGATGAACCCGCTGAAGAACTCGGTGCCGTCGGCCGCGTGCAGCTCCGAGTAGGTGAGCGACGGGCTGATGTTGAACTGCGTCAGGGGCCGCAGGGTGGCGAACACTTCCACGTCGGTCCCCGTGCCGAGTTGCGGGTTGGCCCGGTCGCGGAACACCGACTCGCCGTGGGAAACGAACCCGCCGAGGGTGACCGGCTCGCTGAACCGGCTCTGCACGAAGGCGCCCCACCGCTGGATGTCGTCGAAGTCCACGTCGGCAAACCGCTCGCCGCCGAAATCGTACCACGCGTTCACGAACGTCTGCGCGGTCAGATCCGCCGAGAAGTGGGGCTCGATCAGCCAGCGCTTCCCCACCCCGTCGTAATTCCAGTCCCGCCGGGCGAACAGGCCCGGGGCGAAACGCTTGATCAGCTTCGTATTGGGCCAGAAGGTGAGCCCCTGCCACATCGAGACACGGCGGAAGTCGTTGCGGCTCTCGAAGCCGTTGTCCGCGCGGAACGTGGGGCTGGACGACCAGTAGTCGAAATCGAAGCTCCAGGTGCGCGCGCTGCGTTCGAAGCTCGTGTACTGCGCGAACCCCGTGAATGACTCCCCGTCGAATGCGGCCGTGTGCGCGCCACGGCCGAAGTCGAGGCCGTTGAGGCCCGGTGTGAGCGCCGTGTCGTTCGGCTCGCGGGTCCAGCTCCCTAGGAACTGGTACTCGAGCTTGTACTTGCCGAGGAAGCGGAACTGGCCGTCGATGCCCGCGACCGACCCCGAGCCTCCGTCCTCGAGGCGGCGGTCGGTGACCATTGCCCCTACATAGGCATCCTCATACAGGGTCTGCCGGAACCGGACGATGTTTGAGATGCTCTTGCCGGCCTGGCCCAGGAAGCTCCGCTCCTCGAACGGCAGCAGCACCGGTGAATTGGCGTCCCGCGCGCCGAGGTACGCGATCGTGGAGCGGCCCATGCGGCCGACGAGCTTTGTCGCCACCTGGGGGTCGTTGATCTGCCGCGTGTACAGAACGTTGAAGTAACTCTCGAACAGGTCGCTCCCCTCCTGGAAGAACGGGCGCCGCTCGGGGAAGAACAGGGCGAACGTCGTGTTGACGTCGATCTGCGCCACATCGCTCTCGACCTGGCTGAAATCCGGGTTCACTGCGGCTTCCGCCGTGAGGCCCCCGCTGAAGGCGTAGCGCAGGTTGAGGCCGAGGGCGCCGGTGACCTTGTCGTTGGCGAAGGCCGAGGCGGGATCGTCGGCGTCGCTGCGGACGCCGGCCTGCGAGGCGACCGCCGACGGCAGCAGCTCCAGTTTCCCCCCGGGCTTCACCCCGCGGATCCCGCGCAGTGTGCCAAGCTGGCACAGGAAACACGCCTCGTCCCGATCGATCGCCGCCCAGGTGTGCTGCTCGCGGCTGGCGCGCGGGCGGGTGCGCCAGAACGTCGCGCGCCAGGCCTGCTCGCCGCGATTGGGAAACCGCAGGCTCGCAAACGGGATGGCCATCTCGATCTGGTAGCCGGAATCGGTGACCATGCCCTCGCTGTGGTAGATGATGTCGAAGCCGTCGTCCTCCCCGCCCTGCGTGGCGAACCGCGAGTCGCCCTGGACGCCGAGCGGATTGGCGAACAGGAAGTAGGCCCACGCGGCGTCCCCATAAGTATCGAGCAGGATGCCGAAGTAGTCGTCCGACCACATTTCGTCCCGGTCGCGCAGCGAGGCGCGGATTCCCGAGGGGTCATCGAACGCCAGAAAGGCGAGATAGAGATTGTCGTGGTCGTACGTGACCCACACTTCGCTCGACACCGACGGCCGTGCCCGCTCACGCGGGAAGTTCTCGGCGAAGTTGGTGGCGCGGGCAGCGCCGGCCCAGCCCGGATCATCGAGCTGACCATCCACGGCAATCGGTCCCGGGGCTCGGCTCACGTCGAGACTCGGTTTGACGCTGGGGACGAACGCGGGCGGGGAAGCCGGCACGCGGTCGGAGGAGGTCTGCGCGACCGCGGGGGTCGCGCCCGCCGCGGCCACCGCGAGCGCGGCGATGAACGCCGCTCGAAGCATGGGGCACTCCGCAGCTGGGGTCTCCTCACTTAGACGACTCGACCTCCGCGAGGGTTGCACCGTGCGGGGTTTCATCTTGCTACGGGCCGCCGCTGGCATGGCCGGCGCGCCGGGCTGGGCGACGCGGGTCGCCCGCCCGGGTTCAGGAGGGTATCTTGCCGCCCACTATCGATTTCAGCCCGGATGACCGAACCAGCCCCGAGACCTCCAAAGCCGCGTCGTCCGGTGACCCAGACGACCCCTTTCCGCGTCGGCGCGGTGCTCGCGCTGCTGTTTGTGTTCCTGGTCGGGGTGCACGGCCTGGGCGACGGGTTCAAGCTGCTGGGGCGGGACTTCCTCGAGTCGTTCTTCGCCGCCACCTCGAATCCGTTCATCGGACTCATCGTGGGCCTGCTGGCCACGACCCTCGTGCAGAGCTCGTCGGTGACGACGGCGATGATCGTGGGACTCGTCGCGGCCCCCGAAGATCCGCTGCCGATCGCCAACGCGGTCCCCATGATCATGGGGGCGAACATCGGCACGACGGTCACCAACACGCTGGTCTCGCTCGCCCACATGGGACGACGGGAGGAGTTCCGCCGCGCGTTCGCGGTCGCCACCTGCCACGACTTCTTCAATTTCCTGACGGTGGCGATCCTGCTTCCGCTGGAACTCGCGACGGGCTACCTGCGGCGGTTCGCCACGGCCATCGCCGCCCAGATCGGCCACGTGGGCGGCGTGGAGTACGAGAGCCCCCTCAAGCACGCACTGGCGGCGGTGTTCGCGCCGCTCAAGGCCACGGGGGCCGCGCTCTTCAGCGGGCGCGGGCAGGCGATCTTCCTGATCCTCGCCAGCGGCGCGCTCATCTACCTCGCGCTCATGCTCGTCGTGCGCGTGATGCGGTCCGCGATGGAGCAGCGGGTGGAGTCGTTCGTCACCCGGGCGCTGGGCCGGAGCGTGCTGCTGTCCATGCTGATCGGCGCGATTGCGACGGTCATGGTGCAGTCCAGCTCGATCACCACCGCCCTGCTCGTGCCCCTGGCGGGGGCCGGGCTGATCACCCTGCGTCAGGCCTTCCCGATCACGGTCGGGGCCAACATCGGCACCACGGTGACGGCCCTGCTCGCGTCGCTCGCGGCGTCCGGCCCCAACGCGCTGGCCGGCCTGACCATCGCCGTGGTGCATCTCCTGTTCAACGCCAGCGGTGCGCTGCTGATTCTGCCGGTCCCGTTCATGCAGCGGCTCCCGCTGACGGCGGCCCAGGCCCTGGCCAACGTTGCCGCCCGATCCCGCCGGTGGGCCGTGGTGTACGTCCTGGGGCTGTTCTATCTGCTGCCGGCCAGTCTGGCCCTCATCAACCGATTGCTGCGGTAGCCCGGAGGCGTCGATGTTTCGCGACTTCATCAGCATCTTCTCAACGGATGACCCGCTGGGCGCGATGGGCGAACGCTTCACGCGGATGCTCGCCATGACCGGCGAGATGGCCCTGGCCGCCGGCCGGATCTACTTCGAGGGTGCCGCGCCGCCGGACGAGCGCAAGCGCCTCTACGCGCAGGACATCCAGGTCAACAAGCTGGAACGCGAGATTCGCAAGCTGATCGTGGCCCACCTGTCGATCCGCAAGCGGCCGGCGGACGTGCCCTACTGCCTCTACCTGCTGAGCCTCGTCAAGGACGTCGAGCGGCTGGGGGACTACGCCAAGAACCTCTCGGAGTTGATCGACATCGGCGGCGGGCGGCCGCCCGAGGACGCGAACGTGGCCGAGTTGCGCACCATCCGCGACCACGTGGAGCAGGTCTTCCGCGACGCCCCGGACATCGTGACCAACGGGGACCGGGAGCGCGCCCTGAAGCTCATCCCGGAGGGCCGGCAGTACAACAAGCGCTGTGACGAGCTGATGAAGCGGGTGGGCCAGTCGCCCTACGATGCCCGCACCGCCGTGGCCCTTGCCCTCGGCGCTCGTTACTACAAGCGGTTCGGCGGCCATCTGCTGAACGTGCTCTCGAGCGTCGTGATGCCGGTCCACAAGCTGGATTTCTTCGACGAGGACGCGATTCCCCGCGAGTAGGCGGACCCGGCCCGTTGCGGTTGGGGCGGCCCCACGACAGCTCGGTGCACCCCAGCCTCGTCACGAGGAACCGGCTGCCCCCCCAGCTGATCGGCCTCAAACGCGTCCTCACGTGGACCGATTTCGGCACCCCGGCCAGGAAACCCGCGCCCAAACCCGGCGGAACCGCGCCCGCCGCGTTCACGTACGCACAGTACGCCGCCAAGGGCATCGGTGCGGAGGCGATCCCGGGATCGAAGCCCGTGCGGTACCGTTTGAAGGACGCGGTCACCGTCACGATCGAGTTCGTGAAGACCAAGAGCTGGGTGGCCGATTGGGTGTTCAAGGAACCCACCAGCTTCCAGAACGACCTGCTCGCACACGAGCAGGGGCATTACCTCGTCGCGACGTTCATGGGCCGGGACCTCTTCATCGACCTGATGCAGCTCAAGACGAGTGAGTACGCCGCTCCGGGTCAGCTCACCACCGCCGTGAACGCCGTCAACGCCCGCTACAGCGGGAAGAGCAACCTCATCCACCGGCGATACGACGTCGAGACCCGGAGCGGGCTCGATCCCGTCAAACAGGCGCGCGGGGACGGGTTCTTCACGCAGGCGTTCACGACCGCGCGCTCGCCGGCGCAGACCGCCCCCGACGGCACGCCCTACAAGCTGCGCCTGCTCGACGTGCTCAAGGCCGGCGGCATCACGCTCTGAGACGCGGCGGACGCGCCCCCCTCCTCCTTCGCACTCCCGATCCGTCGAGTCCCTGCCACGAACCCGCCCGGCCGATTAGGTTTCTAGCCTCCTGAGGGGCACACAGACACATGGCAGAAGGCATACAGGTCACGAAGTCCCGGGAAGCCCCGGGCGAAGCGAGCTTTCGTGTCGAGGTCGCCTCCGACCGCGTCGCGCAGGCGGAAACACGCGCCGCCAGGGAGCTCGCCAAGCGGGCCCGCCTCCCGGGCTTCCGGCAGGGGAAGGCCCCGCTGGCCGTCGTGCGGCGCCGCTACCACGACGCCATTCGCGAGCAGGTGCTGCGCGAGGTCGTGCGCGAGAGTTGGAAGACGACGCTCGAGCAGGAGCAGCTCGAGCCGATCGCCGACCCGCACGTCCACGACCTCAAGTTCCAGGAGGGGGCACCGCTCACGTTCGAGCTCCATGTCGAGCTCAAACCCGAGATCACGCTCGAGCGGCTGAGCGGCTTCACGCTCACCCGGTCGGTCGCGCCGGTCACGGACGACATGGTGGCCGCGCAGCTGGAGGACGTGCGTGTTCAGCGCGCCAATTGGGTGCCCGTGGAAGGCGAGCGCGCCAAGCCCGGGGAGCTCGTGTCGCTGACCCTGGCCACGGTGACCGATGGCGCGCCCGGCGACGGCAAGCCGTACAACGTGGTCCTGGGCCAGGGACAGGCCATCCCCGACGTCGAGGAGCAGATCATGCGGCTCCTTCCGGGCGAGGACACCGAAGCCGACGTCCGCTTTCCCGACGATTTCCCGGACGAGTCGAAGCGCGGCGAGACCCGGCGGGTCCACCTGACCGTGCACGAAGTGAAGCGCCGCGACCTGCCGACCCTGGACGATGCATTCGCCCGCGAGGTCGGGGATTTCGACTCGCTGGCCGCGCTGCGACAGGCGATACGCGCCGACCTGGAGCAGGAGGCGCGGCGCGAGGCCGATGCCGGGGTGCGGCGCCAGCTCATGGAGCAGATCGTCCAGGCGAACGACGTCCCGGCACCCCGGGGGCTGGCCGACCGGTTGATTGGCGCCTACGCGCAGGCGTACGGCGTGCCGGACGAGCGCCTCGAGGAGTTCGCCGGCGAGTTCCGCACGCTGGCCGAGGCCCAGGTGCGCCGGGACCTCGTGCTCGACCAGGTGGCACGGTCGCACGAGCTGCGGGCCACGGAGGCCCAACTGGACGAGCGGATCGCGGAGATCGCCGGGCGCCGTAACCTCGACGCCGGCAAGGTGTACGGCGAACTGCAGAAAGCCGGACGGCTCAAGGAGCTCGAGCAGACGATCACCGAGGAGAAGGTGTTCGAGTTCCTGCTGTCCCAGTCCACCGTGACCGAGAGCTGAGGATCATGCCGACCATCTATCCGCCCTACATCATCGAGCGTTCCAGCCGCGGCGAGCGGACCTACGATATCTTCTCGCGGCTCCTGATGGACCGCATCATCTTTCTCGGGGCGCCGGTCAATGACGATGTCGCGAACATCATCATCGCCCAGCTGCTGTTCCTCGATGCGGACAATCCGGAGCGCGACATCTACCTCTACATCAACTCGCCGGGCGGCATCGTGTCCGCGGGCATGGCGATCTACGACACGATGCAGTTCATGCGCGCGCCCGTGAATACGATCTGCATGGGGATGGCGGCCTCGATGGCCGCGTTCCTGCTTGCGGCGGGCACCAAGGGCAAGCGGGCCGCCCTGCCCCACGCGCGCATCATGATCCACCAGCCGTCCGGGGGCGCCCAGGGCTCGGCCGCGGACATCGAGATCGCGGCACGGGAAGTGCTCTACCTCCGGCAGAAGCTCAACGAGCTGCTCGCCATGCACTCGGGGCAGCCGCTCGAGAAGATCGAGCTCGATTCGGACCGCGACCGATACATGTCGGCGGAAGAGGCGGTGGCGTACGGGATCGTCGATCGGGTGATTCAACAGAAGGCCGCCCTGGAGGCCAAAAAGCCCTCCGCTTGACGGGGTGGCAGGGCGGGACCCAATTTAGGGTAGCCCGTCCGGGGAACCGAGGCGAAGATGGCCAGCGACAAGCACCTACGCTGCTCGTTCTGCGGCAAGTCCAAGGACTCGGTCCGGAAGTTCATCTCCGGCCCGTCCGTGTACATCTGCAACGAGTGCATCGCCCTCTGCAACGAGATTCTGGCGGAGGACGAGGAGCGCGAGGTCGCGGAGGCCATCACCCAGGTCCCCACCCCGGCCGAGATCAAGGAAGTGCTTGACCAGTACGTCGTGGGGCAGGAGCGCGCCAAGCGGGTCCTCGCCGTCGCCGTCTACAGCCACTACAAACGCATCAACAGCAAGTCGCTGCGCGACGACGAGGTCGAGCTCGAGAAGTCGAACATCATGCTGCTCGGGCCTACGGGCGTGGGGAAGACCCTGCTCGCCCAGACGCTGGCCCGCATCCTCGACGTGCCGTTCACGATTGCCGACGCCACCACGCTGACCGAAGCCGGGTACGTGGGCGAGGACGTCGAGAACATCCTCGTCCGGCTGCTGCAGGCGGCCGACTTCAACGTCACCGAGTGCGAAAAAGGCATCGTCTACATCGACGAGATCGACAAGGTCGCCCGCAAGAGCGAAAACCCGAGTATCACGCGCGACGTGTCGGGCGAGGGTGTCCAGCAGGCGCTGCTCAAGATCCTGGAGGGCACCGTGGCCTCCGTCCCGCCGCAGGGCGGGCGGAAGCACCCGCAGCAGGAGTACATCCAGATCAACACGAAGGACATCCTGTTCATCTGCGGCGGGGCGTTCGACGGCCTCGAGAAGATCATCGAGGCGCGCACCGGGCGCCGACAGATCGGGTTTTCCAAGGAGGAACTGGAAACCGGAAGAGCCATCGACCTCGTGAAGAACCCCTATCACGACGTCGAGCCCGATGACCTGCTGCGGTTCGGCCTCATCCCGGAACTCGTGGGGCGCCTGCCGGTGGTCGTGGCCCTCGACCAGTTGGACGAGGGTTCGCTCGTCCGCATCCTGGTCGAGCC
>JAOTUO010000192.1 GCA_029863845.1 Myxococcales bacterium | reverse complement strand
CGTGAGCGCGGTGGCCGCGAGCAGGCTCGCCGGGCCGGAGAGGTTGTGCCCGCAGGCGTGACCGATCTCCGGGAGCGCGTCCATCTCCGCGAGCAGGGCCACCGTCACGGGCGCCCGCGACGAGCCTCGGCGCGCCAGGAAGGCGGTCTCCAGGCCCGCCGTCCCGCGCTCGACGACGAAGCCGCGCGCCTCGAGGTGGGCGACGTAGCGTGCGCTGGTCTCGCGCTCTTCGAGCGAGACCTCGGGGTGGGCGGCCATCCAGTGCGCCAGCGTGAGCGCCTCGTCCGCGCCGCGGTCGATCGCGGCCAGGAGCCGACTCGCCTCCTCGTCACTCGGCACCGGAACGGGCTCGCTCATGGCTTCGCCCGACTCTTCGGCCCGTCGCGCTGCGCGCTGGACGCCGGTTTCACGCGGCCTCGTCGGGCAGCTCCAGCTCCATCGCGACGTCGGCCAGCGGGGGGGTCTCCCCCTCGGGCGCGTCGCCGGCCGGGGACAAGCGCTCGAACCCGAAGCGCTCGAAGAGCCGCAGGGCGTCCCGGCTTCCGGCAGCGACCCGCAGGTGCAGGCGCTCGACGCCGTCCATCCCGTGCGCGAGGTCGCAGGCGGTCGACAGCAGCGAGAGCCCGACGCCGACGCCCCGGTACTCCGGGACCACGTACAGGCCCCACAGCTGCGCGCGGTCCCGGGCCCCGAGCTCCCGCGCCAGCCCCAGGACCCCGACGAGGCGTCCCGCAAACACACCCAGGATGCAGGCCGCCGTCCCCGGCCGGTCTTGCCCCAGCGCGTCCTCCACGCGGTCGCGCGCGAGGCCCGGGTCGTGAATGATCGGAGGCGTGAACGCGAGCGGGTCCGTCTGGCTCGCGCGCCGACGCAGGTCGATGTAGGCCGCCGCGTCCTTGGCCGTGAGCCGTTGCACCGCCCTCCGGGGCCGCATGCCGGTGACGGGCCCTCCCGAACATCGATCCGGCGCGATCGCGAGGATCGAAAAATTCTGGTCGGGCCGGCGAGATTCGAACTCGCGACCTCCTGACCCCCAGTCAGGCGCGCTAACCAGGCTGCGCCACGGCCCGAACGGACAGAACCCTAGCAGAACCGAAGGCTTTGCCAGAGGTCAACTTCGAGCCCGCGTCGGCTCGACCCTTTCCACTCCCACCCGATCGGGTGTACGCTGGTGTCGCGTGGGAAGGGGAAGTGGAGATCCCATGCCGCGGTCTGCTCTCGTCTTCCGATCGAGCCTGGCCGGTGCGATTCTGCTGAGCGTCGCGTTCTCGACGAGTTCCACGGCCAGCGTGCTGAGTTGGGAAGGGTCACTCGAGCTCCACCTCACCGAGCTCCCCCGGGCGTTCTTCTTCACGGGGACTGGCGTTGCGACCGTCAACGGCTCCGGAGGCGGCGCTTACCTGAGCACGCTCCGGCTGGCCGGTGGGATCTCGGGGATGGGAACCATCCCCCAGACCGATCCGGAAACCCCGACGTTCATCAGCCTGCGCGCCGATGTCGGGCTCGGCACCGGCACCGTCTCCGGGCTCTCGGGCGGAGCGCCGATCGAAAACGGGGTGGCCGCATTGCTGACGGGGCGCTTGACGCAATGCGTTCTATTCCCCGGCTGTGGGAACTACATCCCGATCCCCCTCACCCAGCGTGGGACGAGGGGCGTCGGGATCGGGGGCACGATCTTCGTCACCCAGTTCGAAAAGGGAGCGGCACCCGCTTTCTCGCTCTACGGTGCGCCCTGGACGCTTGGGGCGGCCAGCATCACCGGCGTGCCGAATCGGATCACGCTCACGCAGAACGGAATCATCACCTCGCGTTTCACGGTGCACGAGACGAGAACGGCACAGGGCTTCGCGCATGGCCCGGCGTCCGGGACCTCGAGTGCGGCGGCCGTCTCCGGCGGGGTTCAGCTCGTGACCCCGATTCGCATTCAAACCAACCGCGCTTCGCCACATAATTTGTGGCCGGCCTTCGGGGTTCTCGCGCTGCGTTTCGTTCCCGAACCGGGCGGCCCGCTCCTGCTGGGCGCCGGGATCGCGCTCCTGGCCGTCGGCTGCCGGAAGCGGAGCCGGTAGCCGCGGCGAGAAGCGGCTGAAGCGCCCCGGGTCTGCCGGAGGGGACGTCGCCCGGCCGTCCTGCGCTACCTTCGCGGCGCACGCACGGGGTTCCGGGGACCGCCGAGGAGGTTCCGGTGGCGAAGCACGAGACGGTCGGGTCACCCGTCGTTCGCATCGAGGTCCGCGTCGCCGTGGGCGACAGCCTGATGGCGGCTACCGACGATCCCCTGTTCCTGGGGATCCGGGGCGCTTGCGGCCGGGAGTTCCGTCTCCAGCCGCAACACGGCTCCGCCCTGCGCCGCGCGAGCGAGGACCGCTTCGTCCTCGGCGCGCTGGACGACCCCGCCACCAACGTCGCCCATCCCGACCTCAACGATCCGACCGCGCCGCCGCTGGACGCCGACGCCGTGACGGGCGTCTACCTGCGCAAGGGCCTGGAGCCGATTCCGAACGTCCGCGCCTTCGGCGAGATGGACGACCGCCTCGAGGTCGTCGAGGCCGAGGTCGAGATCCACAGCCAGGGCCATCCCAAGCCGCTTCGCTTCACGCGCCGAGGACCCGTCTGGCTCGGTCTCGTCAGCGGCCTGAGCCTCGAGATCGCGAGCAGCGAAGACCGGGAATGAGCGCGCCCCGCGCGGGGCGCGGCGCCCGGGCGATCGCCGCCCTGTCTGCCGCGCTGCTGGGGGGCTTGCTCGCGGCTGCGCCCGCGACCGCCGCGGGCGAGGTCCGGCCCGGGGCCTACTGTCCGCTGCCGCAGGCGGGCGTGGAGCCCGCGTGTCTGGATCCGGCCCGGGCGGAGTACGACGACTTCTTTGCGGCCCTGGAGGCGGGCGACGTGGACGACGCCGAGAGCCTCCAGGTCGAGGCCGACGTGGCCGGCGGCGGCGCTTCCGTCAACGCCTACCTCGCTCTGTCGTCGCTGTCCTACGGCTACTACCGGCTCGCCCAGCAGGCGGCTTCGGCGCCGGCAGCGGATCCCGCGACGATCGCCCGCCTCGAGCGCTGGAACGCGCTGCTGGCCCGGGCCTACGCCACGAGCGCCGACGACCGAAGCTACCGCGAGGCGGTGCACGCGGCGGCGTCCGACCTCCACCGGCGCGCGCGCGTGCGCGTGGGCTGCGTCGACGCCGAAGGGCAACCCGCGGAGTGCGACTCGACGGAGGCGGTGCTGCGCGGCTTCGACGCCGCGGACCGCGAGGTCGGGATTCGCGGCGCGCTGCGGCGGCTGCTCGCGCGATTCCTGGGCACGGAGGACTCGTGAGGACGCTCTGGCGGCGGATGTGGGGCGCGGCGCTCCTCGACGCCGACACCTACGAGGAGGTCGAGGCCGACCCGCGATCGCTCGGGCAGGCCGTCCTGGTGGTGGGGGCGGCGGCCCTCGCGATCGGTGCGGCCCACTGGATCCGGGCCACGGGCACCGAGGTGCACCCCGACCGGGTCGCGCTTCAGGTAACCGTGTCGGTGCTCGAGCCGCTCGTCCTCTGGATCGGGGGATCGGCCGCGACCCTGATGGTGGGAGCCACCTTCTTCCGCGGGCCCGAGACCGAGACGGACTTCGCCGAGGTGCTGCGGACGACGGGCTTCGCCTTCACGCCCGGTCTGCTGCAGATCTTCGGCGCGCTGCCGCCGCCGCCGCTGGGGCTCGCGATCGACTTCGCGGTCCGCGCCTGGGTGCTGGTGGCGGTCGTGATCGCGCTGCGCCAGGCCCTCGACTTCACCACGTTGCGCGCGATCGGCACCTTCGGGACGGGGGCCGTGCTGCTCTACCTGATCCTCTGGGGCCTGATCGTCGCGCCGCTGCCCCTGTAGCTCGCAGACGTCTCCGAAGGTCCGCTTCAGAGCATCGCGCGGATGGCTTGAAGCTCGTCGCGGATCCGCCGGTAGCGCGCGCGGTGGTCCGCCTCGAAGCTGAGCGGACCCGCCTCGAGGGCCTGGCCCGCGCCCAGCTCGCGCAGCCTGTTGCGGGCGCCGGCGATGGTGAAGCGCTGATCGTAGAGCAGCTTCTTGATGAGCAGGATCATGTCGATGTCGCGGCGTCGGTAGAGCCGCTGCTTCGAGCGCGACTTCTGCGGCGCCATCCAGCGGAACTCGGACTCCCAATACCGCAGCACGTAGGGCTTGACGTCCGTGATGCGACTGACCTCGCCGATGCGGTAGTAGCGCTTCTCCGGATGGCTCTCGCTCGCCGATCCCGCGGCCCGACCCGCCATGGGCACCCCCCCTTTGCGATTGCGTCGGTGATGCGTCAGCGCTCGTACGTCTCGGCCACCGACACCTCTACCGATCCGTCGTCGTTGAGTATCGTCTTTAGCACGAGACTCGGCTTGAAGGTAAGCACCCGTCGCGCTTCCAGAAGGATTTCCTGCCCCGTCTGCGGGTTGCGTCCCTTTCGCGCGTTCTTGCCGCGCACCACGAAGTTGCCGAAGCCGGAGATCTTGACCTTCTCCCCGCGCGCCAGGGTCTCCTTGATGGTCTCGAACACCTTCTCCACCAGTTCGGCCGACTCCTTCTTCGAGAATCCGACCTGCTCGTAGATCTGCTCCACGATTTCGGCTTTCGTCATTGTGCCTTCTTCCCTCCCGGAGGGGATCTAACGCAGCTCGCCCTTGAACCGACGGGCCAGCATGCGCACCACGCGCTCCGTGGCGCGCGTCACCTCCGTGTCCGTGAGCGTTCGGTCCGGTTTCTGGAACACCAGGCGGAAGGCCAGGCTGACCCGGCCCTCCGGCACGCCCCGGCCCTCGTAGCGGTCGAAGGGCTCGACCGAGACGAGGTCGGAGCCCGCGGTCTTGCGGATGGCCGCCAGGACCTCGCCGGCCGGCTGGGCGCGGTCGAGGACCACGGCGAGGTCGCGGCGCACCTGCGGCTGCCGCGAGACGTCGCGGTATCGGATCTCGCGCGGCGGCAGATCCTGGAGTGCGCTCACGTCGACCTCGATCACCGCGCAGGGCACGTCGATCTTGTAGGCCGCTGCCACCTCCGGATGAAGCTCACCGACCACGCCGACCTCGTGTTCGCCGACCGCGATGACGGCGGCCGCCCCGGGATGCAGGTACGGCGCGACCGGGCCGCCTCGCAGCGACGGCTGATAACCTACCTGAAACAATAGCCTTTCTGCGACACCCTTGGCCTGGAAGAAGAGCGGCGCCGCGGTCTCCCACAGGCTCGGCTCCTCCCCGGCCGTGAGCACGGCGGCGGCCCACAGGGGCTCGTCCGGAAGCTCCCCGTCCGGGCGCGGGCGGAAGACCCGGCTCACCTCGAACAGCCGCACCCGGTCCAGCTGGCGGCTGCGGTTCTGGCGCACGAGGCGCAGCAGCGTCGGCAGCAGCGCGCTCCGCAGCTGCGACTCCTCCTCGTTGATCGGATTGAGGATCGTCAGCGTCGTCCGGCGCGGATCGTCCGGAGGCAGCCGGAGCGCCTCCACGTCACCGGTCCCCACGAACGGGAACGAGGCGCACTCGAGCATCCCGGCGCCCGCCAGCGCGTCCCGGACCCGCTCCGCCAGCGTCCAGGCGGCCGGCTCCACCGCGGCCGCCAGCAGGCCTTCGGGCAGTGTGGTCGGGATCCGCTCGTAGCCGTAAATGCGGGCCACCTCCTCGGTCAGGTCCTGGTGCACGTGCAGGTCGTTGCGGTGCGAGGGCACCCGGCAGTGCAGGACCCCGCGCGGCTCCTCCAGGCACTCGACGCCGACCCGCTCGAGCAGCGCCGCGATCTCGTCCGACGTGAGCGCCGTCCCCAGCAAGCGGTTGGCGCGCTCCACCTCGAAGCGGATCGGCTCGGGTGCGGCCGCCGGCGTGCCCCGCACCTCGATCGCGCCCGTGGCCACCTGACCGCCGGCGAGCTCGGCGATCAGGAGGGCGGCGCGATCGGCCGCCCGCACCACGCCCGCCCGGTCCACGCCCCGCTCGAAGCGGTACGAGGCGTCAGTGCGAAGACCGTGTCGGCGCGCCGTCAGGCGCACGCAGGCGGGCCGGAACTGCGCGCTCTCGATGAGCACGTCCGTCGTGGCCTCGCTCACCTCGGTGCCGGCGCCGCCCATCACGCCGGCGAGCGCGATGGCGCGCTCGGCGTCGGCGATGACGAGATCGCGCGGGTCCAGCGCCCGCGTCTGGCCGTCGAGGGTCACCAGCTTCTCGCCCGGCTGCGCCGGGCGCACGCGCACCTCGCCCCCGCGGACGCGCGCGAGGTCGAAGGCGTGCAGCGGCTGGCCGAACTCGAGGAGCACGAGGTTCGTGACGTCCACCACGACGTTGATGGCGCGGAAGCCGGAGGTCTCGAGCCGGAGCCGCAGCCAATCCGGCGAGCGGCCCACCCGCACGCCGCGCACGATCCGCGCCGCGTACTGGTGGCAGTCGTCGGGCGCCTCGATCGCGACCGTGACCGACTCCTCCGTCGCGGGGCCCGTCTCCGGCGGCGACGTCTCGGGAAGGCGGATGGCGCCGCCGAAGAGCGCCCGCACCTCGCGCGCCACGCCGAGCAGCGAGGCGCTGTCGCCCCGGTTCGGGGTGATGCCCACCTCGATCACGCGGTCGCCCGCGGGCACCACCTCCGGGAGCGGCACACCGACGGGCGCGTCCGGATCGAGCACGAGGATGCCCGCGTGGTCGCCTCCCAGGCCGAGCTCGCGGCTCGAGCAGATCATGCCCTCGGAGACCACGCCGCGGATCTTCGAGCGCTTGAGCTTCGTGCCGTCGGGCAGCCGAGTGCCGGCCGGCGCCACCGCCACCTTCTGGCCCGCGGCGACGTTGGGCGCCCCGCAGACGATCGCCAGAATCTCGTCCGCGCCGAGATCGACGCGGCACAAGGAGAGACGTTCGGCGTTGGGGTGCGGATCGCGCTCCAGGACGCGCCCCACGCGGATCGCGGACAGGTCCGGCCCCAGGTGCTCGATCACCACGTCCTCGAAACCGCCCAGCTCCATGCGCTCCACCATCGCCTCCTCGGGCGGAAGCGCGACGAACTCCCCGAGCCAGTCCAGGGAGACGCGCATCAGATCTGCTCGAGGACCCGCACGTCGCCCTCGAAGAGGAGGCGCAGGTGCGGGATGCCGAAGCGGTGCATGGCGGTGCGGTCGATCCCCATCCCGAAGGCGAAGCCCTGGTAGCGGTCGGAGTCGATCCCGCACCGATCGAGCACGGCCGGATGGATCATTCCGCACCCGCCCCACTCGAGCCACTCGCCTCCGGAGCGCACGTCCATCTCCGCCGAGGGCTCGGTGAAGGGGAAGTGATTGGCTCGAAAGCGGAGCTCGACGTCGTCGCCCATCAGGTGTCGGGCGAAGGCGTAGAGAATGCCCTTGAGGTCGCCGAAGCTGACGCGCTCATCGACGAGGAAACCCTCGATCTGGTGGAACATGGGGCTGTGCTTGGGGCTCAGGTCGTGGCGGTACACGCGCCCCGGCGCGATGAAGCGAAAGGGCGGCGTGCGCCCCGTCATGGCGCGGATCTGCACGTTCGAGGTGTGCGTGCGGAGCAGGTTGCCGCCCTCGACGTAGAAGGTGTCCTGCTCGTCGCGGGCGGGGTGATCCGACGGGATGTTCAGAGCCTCGAAGTTGTAGTAGTCGGTTTCGACTTCCGGGCCCTCTTCGACGGAGAAGCCCAGCGACGTGAAGAAGCGAACCATGTGGCGGGTCACGTGGGTGATCGGGTGCAGGTGCCCGCTCGGGGGGATGGCCCCCGGCAGCGTCACGTCCACCCCGTGCGCCTCGAGCGAGCGCCGGCGCGCGCTCCGCTCCAGCCGTTCTCGGCGCTCCGCAACCCACTGCTCGACGCGCTGCTTGACCGCGTTCGCGGCCTGGCCGGCGTTCGAGCGCTCGGCGGCGTCGAGGTCGCCGATTCCGCGCAGGAACTCCGAGACCGAGCCCTTGCGTCCCAGGAAGCGGGCCCGCACCTGGGTGAGGGCGGCCGGGGTCGGGGCGGCGGCGATCGCCTCCCGGGCCTCGGCCTCCAGCGCCTCCAGGTTCTTCGACGCCGGCGGCATCCGCGGCTCCG
>JAOTUO010000191.1 GCA_029863845.1 Myxococcales bacterium | reverse complement strand
GCTCTGTCCGGACGCCGCAGACCAGTCGATGGTGACCAGGGCCTACGATCCGCCGTGGGGCGGGATCCCCGGGCTGCCCATCGAAGACGGGCAGCCGCTGCTGCCGTCGGGTTATACCGATACGCTGCGGCGGGCCATGGCCGACGTCGAAGGCAAGACCAACGTCCGACTGCGCTTCGTGGGCTACACGAGCAACGAGCGCCTCGATCGACGCACCGCCATGGTCTATGGCGATGACATCGGGCTCTCGGTGGCCCGTGCGCGCCGAACGAAGGATCTCATCCAGGCGGAGCTCGGGCTCTCGGATGCGCAGACCGAGCACGAAGGGCGCGGCTACCTCCACTCCAACGACGTGGTGAATGCGGGCTTCATCCAGGGCCACACCTCCCATGTCGTGGTCCAGGTCGTCTACGACGAGCCCGCCATACTCGACGACTACGAAGGTGTCGAGATCACGCCCATCACGCGAGAGCTCCGGGCGAAAGACCCGCTGGCGCTGAATCTGATGCGCATCACCTTGGACGGTGTTCCGATCGATGATCCCGGCAGGAACTCGGCGGACATCCAGCGTTGCACCGACGTGGCGCTCCAGCAGGCCGACATCCAGTTCCGATTCGACGATCTCGACCCGGATCCGCGTCTCAGCGTCGCGTCGGACGTCCGCGCCGTCGGCGTCGTTCCGGCAACCGAGGACGCTACGCACGCCTCGAGCGTTCGCTTCAGGATGTATACGAACTACGCGCACTTCATCGAGCGCGCCGAGGTGAGGGTGTTCGAGCACGAGCAGTCCCTCCAGGCCGATCCGCTCGCAGTGATCGAGGTCGGACGCGACGGCCTGGCGCAGTGGCAGCCCGAGCCCGAGCGGTTCGCGGGGCCGGTCCGCGAGCTGAAGTTCGTGCTGCGTGCCTACGACTCGCAGGGCCGGTTCGACGAGACCGCGCCTCAGTCGCTTTGGATGCGCCACGGGGGCGCGAGCGGTCCGGGATCGATCGCCGAGTCCGGCGATCCGGATGCGTCGATCGTCGCGCCGCCGCCGGGTGAGGCATCGGAGTCGAACGCGCTGCTCGCGGGATACGGCGAGAGCGAGCTGGCGACCCGGAACATCGATCTCGGCAGTGTCGGCACGGTCCGGGTACAGGGGAGCGGCGTCCCGCCGCGCCACACCGTGTGGCTGGCAGGAAATCCCGTGCCGGTGGACGAGCAGGGACAGTTCATCGCCGAGGCGGTACTGCCTTCGGGGATGCACACCGTCGAGGTCGCCGTCCTGGATCAAGAGGGCAACGGGGAGCTGTTCCTGCGTGATCTGGAGTTCAAGAAGAGCGACTGGTTCTACGTGGGCGTGGCGGATCTCACCGTTGCCGGGAACCTGACGCGTGGCCCGGCGGATCAGCTCCAGGGCGAGCATGCGCCCACCGACCCCGATTCCTTCGCGGACGGTAGGCTCGCGTTCTTCGTGGACGGCAAGTTCGGCAACGATTGGAAGCTGACTGCGAGCGCCGATACGCGCGAGGGTCCCGTGGAGGACCTCTTCACCAACTTCCTCGACAAGTCACCCGATGCACTCTTCCGGCGGATGGATCCCGACTCCTTCTACCCGACGTATGGCGACGACGGAACCCTCGAAGAGACGGCGCCGACCCTGGGCAAGTTCTACGCCAGGCTGAGCCAGAACGACAACCATGCTCTCTGGGGAAACTTCGCGGTCGGCTACAGGGACAACGAGCTGACCCTCGTCGAGCGCGGTCTCTATGGTGGCAATCTGCACTTCCAGACCGACGCGACGACCCGCTTCGGCGAGCGGCGTCTGGTGGTCGACGGCTTCGCGGCGGATCCGGGTACGGTCCCGAGCCGAGAGCAGTTCCGAGGCACGGGCGGGTCGCTCTACTACCTGCGTCATCGCGACATCCTGATGGGCTCCGATCGTCTGCGTATCGAGATCCGCGACAAGGAAACGGGCCTCGTGACGGGCATCGTGCCGCTGAGCCCGGATCGAGACTACGACATCAATTACATCCAGGGTCGCGTGCTCCTGAAGGAGCCGATCTCGTCGACCGTGGACGATCATCTCCTGGTTCGGACGGGAGGCCTGAGCGGCAACGAGGCATGGCTGGTCGTCCAGTACGAGCATGCCCCCGGATTCGACGAGATCGATACGCTCGCCGCCGGCGGTCAAGCGCACTACTGGCTCAATGATTTCCTCAAGCTGGGTGCGACGGCCTATCGCAACGCGGAGGGCAGCGCCGACAGTGGCCTCTACGGCGCGAACTTCGTTGCGCGAAAGAACACGGAATCGTGGTTCAAGGTGCAGGCTGGATGGAGCCGTGGACTCGGCACCAGCTCGTTCCGCTCGGACGACGGCGGATTCGACTTCTCTGACACGACGAGTCCGGTTCTGGGCAACAAGGGCGCGCTCGGGTACCGCGCGGACCTGAGCCTCGGGTTCGGAGACGTGATCCCGAACGCCGCCGGGCAGATGAGCGTCTACTTCCAGCATCTCGCCGCCGGCTACTCGGCGCCCGGTCTGACGGCAGCGACGGACACCGATCGGTATGGCGGCAGCCTGGGCATGCCGCTGACGGACGATCTCGCCGTGACCGTCAAGGCGGACCGGATGATCGAGAGCAAGGGACTCATGACGGATGCCCTGGAGGTCGACGTCACCTACCAGGCGTCCGATGGATGGAGTCTGAGTGCCGGCGTCCGGGAAGACGACCGGGAGGACCATTCGCCCGTCGTACCGGTGACCCAGGAAGAGGGCGGGCGCACGGATGTCGTCGTGCAGACGGCCTACGATTCAATGGACAGGTGGCGCGGCTATGCGTTCGGACAGGCGACGCTGCGGAAGACGGGAACCCGGGAGGAGAATCGACGCGGAGGTGTCGGCGGCTCCTACCGCATCAACGATCGACTGCTCGCCGAGGGCGAGGTCTCCTACGGTGACGGCGGGCCGGCTGTCCGGATCGGAACGGACTATCAGGAGAGCGAAGAGACCCGTCGCTACCTCAACTACTCGCTGGACAACGAGCGGGCAGTGGACGGCCAGCACGCCCGGCGGGGGAGCTTGATCAGCGGAGTCCGGACTCGACTGTCGGATAGCGCGAGCGTCTATCAGGAGGACCGATTCCAGCATTCCGACGGGTCGAACGGCCTGAGCCGCGCCATGGGAATGGACTGGTCGCCGACGGAGCGATGGACCCTGGGGGCGGACTGGGAAGCGGGCACCTTGATCGACCGACAGACCCAGGCCGAGACCCGGCGCAACGCCGGCGGCGGGCGCGTCAGCTACCGATTCGACCCCCTGTTCATCTCGAGCGGTATCGAGTACCGCTCCGACGAGAGTGAGCAGTTGGACGGGACCTGGTCGGACCGGACCACCTGGCTCTTCCGCAACAACATGAGGCTCCAGCTGTCACCGGATTGGCGGCTTCTCGGCAAGTTCAACCACTCGTTCAGCGACAGCTCCCTCGGCGAATTCTACGACGGTGGCTACACGGAGGCGGTGTTTGGATTCGCGTATCGCCCGGTTCAACACGATCGGCTCAATCTGCTGTCCAAGTACACGTACTTCTACAACGTCCCCGCGACGGACCAGGTCAATGGGCAGGGGACCTCCGTCCAATTCCTCCAGAAGAGCCACGTCGCGTCGCTCGACGTCTCGTACGACCTGACCGAGAACTGGACGCTGGGCGGGAAGTACGCCTACCGCCGGGGTGAGGTGAGCCTCGACCGGGAGCATCCGGAGTTCTTCGCCAACGACGCGCATCTCTTCATCCTCCGGGCTGACTGGCGCTTCGTGAAGAACTGGGAAACCTCGGTCGAGGGGCGCACGCTCTACTTGCCAAGCCTCTACGACCAGCGCAGCGGAGCGATATTCACGATCTACCGGTACCTCGGGAAGCACTTCAAGATCGGGGTCGGCTACAACTTCACGAACTACTCGGACGATCTGACGGATCTGAGCTTCGACCGGCACGGTCTGTTCTTCAATCTGATCGGTACGCTGTGATCCCGTGCGGATTGGTGGTCCCTCGTTTCGACGTCCGGCGCGGTCTATCCGCAACCCCGCTACGCTGAGCACGTCGATGATCCATCCGGGTCGGAAGGCCCGACCGACAGGCGAGGAGGGGAGGATCGTGAGAACGGACGTCAGCTTCCCGAGCCGGGAAGTTCGCTGCAAGGGATGGCTCTACCTGCCCGACGACCTTCCGCAGGGGAGACGGACGCCCGCCATCGCCATGGCCCACGGCTTCTCCGCCGTGAAGGAGATGTTCCTCGAACGCTTCGCCGAGCGCTTCGCGGCGGAGGGCTTCGCGGTCCTCGTCTTCGACTTCCGCTTCCTCGGCGAGAGCGAGGGGAAGCCCCGCGCCCAGATCCTCCCCCACGAGCAGCACGAGGACTACCGAAATGCCATCACCTGGCTCTCGCGGCGTCCCGAAATCGACCCCGAGCGGATCGGGATCTGGGGGACGTCGTACAGTGGAGGGCACGTGCTCCACCTCGCCGCCTTCGACCCTCGGGTCAAGGCCGCAGTGGCGCAGGTCCCTGCCGTCGGGATCTGGAAGCAGATGCTGCACGCCAATGGAAGGGAGGCGCTGCAGGGGTTGCTCGCCATGCTGACGCTGGACCGGATCGCGCGTTTCGATGGTGGCGCCGTGAACACCATGAAGGTCGTGGCGCCTCCCGGCGAGCCGTGCGTCCTCGCTACCCCCGACGCCTGGGAGTGGTTCCAGGAGCACGGCGATGCGATCGCCTCGACCTGGGAGAACCGCGTCTCCATCGAGTCCCTGGAGCGGATGATCGAGTACGACCCGGCCGGCGCCATCGAGCTCGTCTCGCCGACGCCGCTCCAGATGATCGTGGCCGAGCACGACTCGCTGATCCCGATCGACGTGGCGAGGCAGGCCTTCGAACGCGCGGGGGAGCCGAAGCAGTTGACGGTGCTTCCCTGCGGGCACTTCGACGTCTACGCGACGGAGCCCTGGTTCAGCCGCGCTTCCGACGCCGCCGCGGAGTGGTTCAAGGCCCACCTCGGCTGACCGGAGTCGCGGCGGGACTCCGCTGAGACTCCGAGGAGGCGGTCGGCAACGATGCGGAGCGCCCGAGGCGAGAAGAGCAGCCCGACGTGGCCCACGTCGGGGATGCGCACCTCGTCCTCGTGCGCAGCAAAGACCCGGGGAACCACGAGATTGTCCGAGCCGGCCACGACGGACACGAAGTGCACCCGCTGCGCCTTTCGGCGCGACGCCTCCAGGCGAGCCAGAAACGGCGAGTCGGGCCGAAGTTCCCGCCCGACCCGTGACGCAACCCAGTACGAGTTGTAGGTGCCATGGTGGGGGGTTCCCAGCGTGATGCAGTGATCCACGCGACGAGCTCCGCCGAGTTCCTGAAGGTAGGCCCGCGCCACGAGGCCGCCGAAACTGTGGCAGACCAGATCGATCCGGCCGCCGCGCACATGCCGCCGCAGGTAATCCCGCAGGGCGATGGCGCCCCGTTCCACGCCTTCGCTCGAGCGATAGTTGAAGGACAGAACCTGGCGAAGCCCGCGCCAGCGAAGGTAGCCCGCCACGGGCAACAGCGCGGATCGATTCGCGAGATACCCGTGAACCAGGACGACGGTCCGCTGTGACGATTTTCGAGGCGTCGCACGGCGTGAGGCCCGCAGGCCGAACGGAAAGAGCGCACCCGCCGCGACCACGGCGAGCAGTTCCTGCGCCACGAGACGCCAGGCCGGGTGCTCCGAAGCGGGGTAGTCCTGGATCATCGCTCCCCCCGATTCAAGATCCTTCCGCGCCGTCTACCGGATTCGGCGGCCGACCGCCAGCCCGCTCCCGATCGCTACCGCGATCTCAGCCGCAGCCCTCAGGCCGCGTATCGCAGGACCGCGATGAAGTGGCAGGTCGTGCCTGCGACGACGAACAGGTGCCAGACGAAATGGCCGTAGGGAAGCCGTTTCGCGGCGAAGAACGCCACACCCGCAGTGTACGCAAGGCCGCCCGAGAGTAGCCAGAAGAAGCCCCACGCCGGCGCGCCGAGTAGCAGCGGCTTTGCCGCGACCAGGACGAGCCAGCCCATGGCCAGATAGACGCCCGTCGAGAGCGCCGGGTACCGCTGCAGACGACCGGTCGCCTTCAGTGCGACTCCGGCGAACGCCAGGCCCCACACGATCCCGAGCAGCGTCCAGCCCCAGGTGCCGCGCAGCACACCGAGCATGAAAGGGGTGTATGTCCCGGCGATGAGGAGATAGATCGCTGAATGGTCGAGAATCCGGAAGATCCGCTTGGCCCGATTGTTCGGCAACGCATGATAGAGAGTGGATGTGAGGTACAGCAGCACCATCGTTGCTGCGAAGACGCTCGCAGCGACGATTCCCGCTGGATCGCCGCGCTGGATTGCGGAACCCACGAGGACCGGGACGGCAGCCGCGGCGACGAGGAACCCCACACCGTGGCTGACACTGTTCGCGATCTCCTCACCGAGGGATTGCGCGGCGCCAGCTGCCGTCAATGAGCGGCACCCCGTGTACCCAAGGCGTGGTTGCCCGGCGACATCCGGGTCAGCGTCTCGCCGATCGTCTCATCGCTGAGTGGATGGGACCCGTTCATCCCCGACGATCGCATCGGCTACCTCCCCGTGCACGTGGGACAGACGGGGTTGAACTCGAGCGCGTTCTCCACGGGATGGAGTCCTCCGCACCGGATGCAGCTCACGTGCACGATCTTCGACTGGTGGTCCACGAAGTCTCCGCCTTCGCTCTTCCTCATGCTCGCCTCCTTCCTCCAAGGCGCCGTGCGGATGACCGGGAGTCCAAGAGGGTGGGGCGAGGATCGGGGCGAGTGGCTCGCCCCGATCGCTGCACCGCGCGTCGGGCTCTAATAGCGCTTGCCGCCGTAGCCGCCGCCGCCACCGCCACCGCTGCGCTTGTCCTGGGCCTCGTTCACCTTGATATTGCGGCCGCCGAGGTCGCTCCCGTCGAGGGCGCGAATCGCGTCGGCCGCATCGCTCGCATTCTCCATTTCGACGAAGGCGAAGCCGCGGGGGCGCCCGGTTTCGCGATCCGTGATCACGTTGACCGACTCGACGGAGCCGTGTCGACCAAATAGATCCTGGAGTTCTGCCTCGGTGCTGGTGAAGGGAAGGTTTCCGATATAGATCTTCTTACTCACTCGAGTGTCCTGTTTGCCCCGGGTCGAATCCGACAGAGGCGCAATGATCGCCGGGATCCGCTCGGGATGTCCGAGCACCGGAGCCCGCAGGCGATCGTCATGTGCCCCAGCCCTCATGGGCTGGGAACGAAAGGCAGATTCACCTGGGGACGAAGAACAGGCAGGCTGGAACAAAGGCTGCGTGGTCGGCCCGTGAAAGAACCCCTCTACGGGAAGCATACGCGACCGTATTGGATTCGCAAGGGACTGGAGTCCGCCGGCTGGATCGCTCAGGCCTCTGGCGTCGCCGGGGTGCCCCCGGCCTTCGAGTCCCAGCGCGCATTCCGGAGCGTCAACAGGATCTGACTCTGCAGGATCTCGGACGTCCAGCTGTAGATGCCCTCGTCACGCTTCGCGAAGAGCGGCTTGGTGCACATGATCTCGCGGCGGCCCCAGAGCAGGAAGTAGGGCGTCCGCTCCTCCTGGGCAATGCGGAGCTCGGCACTCACACCCATCGAGTCCTCGGTGTGCTCCCCGCAGATGACGATGACCTCGTCCGCCTCACGGATCTGGCGGCGCACCCCGTCGCTCGCGAGATCGTCCACGCTCCGGGCCTTGGATCGGCCCGACACGTCGAACCCGTAGCTGGATATCCCGGACTGCTCGAGAAGCAGATCGCAGAGGTCCCCGTCGTGATCGAGGTCGAAGCTCACAAAGATGTGGATCTTGCTCATGGCTCTACCCGCTGCGATCCGCCTCCGGGCATCGCAGCGGCTCCGACACCTTCCCAACGAACGACCGAGATTCGCGGTGTTTGCGGCGTTCCTTTTCGAAAGCCGCCTGCAACCGAACAAGGATAGCTGAAATCGGAGCATTCTGCTGAGCAGGAGCCGGGCTGCGGCCTCCCTACG
>JAOTUO010000190.1 GCA_029863845.1 Myxococcales bacterium | reverse complement strand
GGGCCACCACCTCTCCGACAGTGAGGGGCGCCCGCCCCAGAGCTCGAGGCTGACCTCGGTCCGAGAGCACCGACACCGGATCTCGCATGGTGGTGGACACGGGTCGGCATGGTAGCCCGAACCGGCCCGGGGTCGCGTCGGTTAGAATAGCTGGGCCGGGCTCGGTCCGGCGCAGCCCCAACGTCGGAACTCGCACGCCCATGGGCGCAGGCAGGGCCAGCTTCTCGCATCGGATCCGGACGGCATTCGGATTTGCCGTTTTCGGCCTCTGGGCGGTATGGACGGCCACCGTCGTCGTGCCCGTGCAGCGACTGGTGGCTCGACGCGGTCCCCACGACCTGCGCGCCCAGGCGTCGATTCACCGGGCGGCACGGCGGTATCTCCGCTTCGCGGGTTGGCTGGGCTTCGTCCGGCTGGCGGATCCGGTCGTCGCGGGGCTCGAAGGGCCGGGCCCGCGGCTGGTGGTGGCCAACCACCCGTCGCTGCTGGACGCCGTGGTGCTTTTCGCCCTGCTCCCGCAGGCGGATTGCCTCGTCAGCGCCGCCTGGGCCCGCAATCCCTTCCTGTGGGGCGTCACGAGGGCCGCCGGCTACGTCTCGAACGCGGCCGGGCCCGCAGCCGTCGCGGAGTGCGTCGCGCGCCTGGAGGCGGGGCGGACCCTGGTGATCTTCCCCGAAGGCACGCGCTCGCCCGCCGGCGGTCTGGGGCCGTTTCAGCGCGGCGCGGCCCACGCCTCGCTTCGCAGCCGGGTTCCGCTGACCCCCGTCGTGATCCGGTGCGAGCCGCCGGCTCTCGCGAAGGGCCAGAGTTGGTACGATGTGCCCGAGGGAGGGTTCCAGGTGACGGTCCGGGTCCTGGAGCCCATTCCGCCGGAGGGGGCCCAGTACGACGGCGTGGCGGTGCCGGTGGCGGCGCGGCGCCTCACGGCGGAGCTGCGAGAGACGCTCGAAAAGGCCCTGGCCAACCCTTAGGTCGGAAGAATTCACGTCGAGAACCGCAGGTCGCACGCGACAGGGGATCAGGAACCGTGGAATCGCTCGAGCAGGAGATCAAGGAACTCATCATCACCGCGCTCGCCCTGGAGGATGTGACCCCCACGGACATCGAGCCGGAGGCGGCGCTCTTCGTCGAAGGGCTCGGCCTCGATTCCATCGACGCGCTGGAGCTGGCCATGGCGCTGGAGGAGCGCTACGGCGTGCAGATCGGCGACGATCCGGAGCTCAACCAGCGGATCTTCGCCAGCGTTCGCAACCTCGCGGACTACGTCAACGAACACCGCGCCCATTGAGCAGGGAGGCGGCGACGCGCGCGAAGCCGAGAGCATGAGAACCGCGCGCAAGGTTCCCGCGATGTCCCCCGCCCGCAGCGATCGCCTTCCCATCGCCACGCTCCTCGAAGGCGATCCCGACGACCGCACTCCCGTCGCCTTCGATCGACGGGGCCTGCGAACCCGCGGCGGGCTCCGGCGCGACGTGTCTGCGCTCGCCTCCGTCGTCGAGCGCGCAGGCGTCGGGCGCTGGCTGCTGCGGGTGGAGGACAGCTACGCGGCGGCGGTGAGCCTGCTGTCGCTGGCGCGCGCAGGGGCGGTGGCCGTCTTCCCGCCCAACGGACGCCCGGAGACCTTGCGCCGCGTCGCGCAGGGCTGCGTGGGCGCGCTGTGGGACGCCGCCTGCCGGTCCGACGCCGAGGCGGCGGGGATCGCGCACCTGGGAATCGACCCGTTGGACCCCCCCGACCCGGGCCCGCCGACGACTCCGGCGCGCATCGACCGCGAGAGGCCGCTGGTGGAGTTCCGGACCTCGGGGACCACCGGCGCCGGGCGCGTCGTCTCGAAGGCGTTGCGCCACCTCGAGGATGAGGTGCTCGCGCTGGAGGCGAAGCTCGGTGGACCGCTTCGCGAGGGCACGCGGATCTTCGCCACCGCCTCCCACCAGCACATCTACGGTCTCCTCTTCCGCGTGTTCTGGCCGCTGGCGGCCCGCCGGGCCTTCCAATCCGAGACACTCCTGCACGCCAGCGAGCTGATCCCGCGCATGGCGGAGTGCGAAGCCGCCGCGCTCGTGACGACCCCGGTCCACCTCAAGCGGATGGCTGCCAGCGACGGGCTGCGTCCGCTGCGCGGCATCTGCCGCGCGGTCTTCTCGTCGGGCGGTCCGTTGGATGCGGAGACGGCCAAGTCGGTCGCCCAGCAGCTGGGCGCCGCGCCCGTCGAGGTGTTCGGATCCACCGAGACCGGCGGCATCGCCGTGCGCCGCCGGGATGCCGACGGGGAGTTCTGGGTTCCGCTGCCCGGCGTCGCGATCCGGTGCCCCGGAGACGACGGCCGCCTCGAGGTGACCTCGCCGTACGTGAGCGTCGGTGAGTCGCTCGACGACGGCCGCGGGCGCACGCTCCTCGGTGACCGCGTCGCGATCGGCGCAGACGGGAGCTTCCTGCTCCGGGGGCGTGCGGACCGCGTGGTGAAGGTCGGGGAGAAGCGACTCGCCCTCCCGGAGATGGAGCGGTTGCTGGAGCTCCATCCCTATGTGGCCGAGGCCGCGTTGCTGGTCCGCGAGCAGGCGGGCGAGGGGCGCGTCCACGCCGTGGTGGCGCCCACCCCCGGCGGATGGGAGGCGCTCCGGCGCGAGGGGCGCCGGGGCTTCGGCGCGGAGCTGACGCGCCACCTGTCCGGGAGCTTCGACCTGGTGCTGCTGCCGCGCGCCTGGCGCAGCGTCCAGGCCTTGCCACGCGACGCGCAGGACAAGCTGACGGTCGCCGCGCTCGACGCGCTCTTCGTCGAGCCGGCCGGCGCGGCCGGGGAGGCGTCGCGGCCGGACGCCCCCGGCTTGCGGATCCTGGACGAGACCCGGGAGGAGGACGCCTTCGAGCGTCGCATCGAGGTGACGGACCGGTTGCCGCAGCTGGAGGGCCACTTCGACGGCTTTCCGGTGGTCGCCGGCGTCGTGCAGCTGGGCTGGGCCGTGGACGCGGCGGCCGCGTGGCGGGGCCGGCGGCCGCGACTCGCCGGGCTCGAGGCGCTCAAGTTCTCGCAACCGCTGCGGCCGGGCCGGACGCTGACGCTTCGGATCGAGCGGGCCCGCGAAGGCCGTTCGCTTCGCTTCCGCCTCCACGACGGCGAGGACGTCTTCGCCAGCGGACGCCTGCTTCTCGAGGAGGGCGACCCGTGAAGGCCACCGTCCTGATTCCGATCTACGAGCACAAGGACGCGATCGGCGGCGTGGTGGACGACCTGCTTCCCTACGGTCTGCCGATCCTGATCGTCGACGACGGCAGTGGCCCGGAGACACGGCGCGTGCTCGACGCGCTGGAGGCGCGGCACGGCGCGGTGACGGTGCACCACCGGGCTCGGAACGGCGGGCGCGGCGCGGCGCTCAAGACCGGCTACCGCCTGGCCTGCGAGCGCGGCTTCAGCCACGCCCTCCAGCTCGATGCCGACGGCCAGCACCGGGCGTCGGACGTCCCTGCCTTCCTGGCGGCGATGGAGAGGGACCCGGAGGCGCTGGTGTTGGGAGCACCGATCTTCGACGAGACCGCTCCCCGGAGCCGTCTCTACGGCCGCCAGCTCTCGCGCGTCATGGTCTGGCTCACGACGCTCTCCCTCGACGTCAACGATCCGTTGTGCGGCTTCCGCGGCATTCCCCTGGCTCCGACGCTGGCCCGACTCGACCGCGTCGCCACCGGCGACCACATGGAGTTCGACCCGGAGCTGGTGATCCGGCTCCACTGGGCCGGAGTGCCGGTGCGCAATGTCGCCACCCGGGTCGTGTACCGGAACGGGGGGCTCTCGCACTTCGACATGCTGCGCGACAACGCCCGCATGACCGGGTTGTACACCCGGGCCGTCGGGGGCATGCTGCTCCGACTCCCGGGGCGGGCCCTCGGGAGAGCCGGGGTCAAGGGAGCGTCGGCGCCGTGAGCGACCGCTCCCGCTGGGTGCAGGTGGCCGAGGCGGGCACCCTGCGCGCCCTGCGTTTCGGGGGCTGGGTCCACCGCCGCTTCGGTCGGGGTCCCAGCACGGTGGTGCTGGCCCTGGCCGCCGCGTACTACGCCGCCCGCAGCGGAGAAAGGCGCCGGGCCTCCCGTCGCTACCTGGAGCGGCTCGCGGCCACGCCCGAGGGACGCCGGGTCTTGGGCCGAAATCGCGGAATGGTGGGGGTGCTGCGGCACTTCTACGAGTTCGCCGTGAATCTCTACGATCGCATGGTGGTGTGGGGCGGCGCCCTGGACACGCTGGAGCTGGAGCACGACGGATCGGGCGAGATCTTCGCGCTGGCGGAATCCGGCCAGGGCGTGCTGCTCCTGGGCGCCCACATCGGAAGCCTCGACATGCTGGGCTTCATCGCGCGGCGCTACGACCTGGTGGTGAACGTCGTCGCGTACTACGAGAACGCCGAGCGGATCAATGCCTTCTTCGAGTCCCAGGGGCCCGAGCAGGTGCGTCTGATCCACCTGGACCCCGCGTCGGTGCAGGCCGCCTTCGCGATCCGCGCGTGCCTGGCGCGGGGGGAGATCGTGGTGATCCTGGCGGACCGCCCGCCGCCCGAGGGGGTGCGCGCCGGGCGGGTGCGCATCGCGCGGGTGGGCTTTCTCGGCCAGCCGGCGCGCTTCCCCATGGGCCCCTTCCTGCTGGCGGGTGTTCTGGAGTGCCCGGTCCATCTGGCGCTGTGCGTGCGCAGCGGCCGGGCCCGGTACACCACGCTGATGCGGCCGATCGCGCCCGCTCGCCGCGTGCCGAAGGGCGAGCGTGAGAAGCACGCCCGGGAGATCCTGGCCCGCTACGTCACCCTGTTGGAGCTCGCCTGCCAGCGGTATCCGCTCCAGTGGTTCAACTTCTACGACTTCTGGGAGGAGGACGCAGCGTGAGCTCCCCGGCGTTTCCGCCCGTGGCGGAGCTGATTCCCCACTCCGGACCCATGTGTCTGCTCGACGAGGTGTTGGATCACGCGCCGGAGCGCACCGTGTGCCGGGTCGATCCGCGTCGCAGCGCGCAGCTCGCCGACCGCGACGGCGGTGTGCCCGTCTGGGTGGGTCTCGAGTACATGGCCCAGTGCGTCGCGGTCCACGGCGGCCTGGCGGCCCGGGCCCGCGGCGAGCCGCTTCGCCCGGGTCTGCTCCTGGGCTCGCGGCGGGTGCGCTTCGGGGCCCAGGCGCTGCCTCCGCGCGAGCTGGCGGTCGAAGTCCGGCATCACCGCGGCGGCCGCGGACTGGTGGCCTTCGACTGCCAGGTGCGCGACCCGTCGGACGGACGCCGGCTGGTGGAGGGTCGCTTGAACGTCTACATCGTGGAGCGGTGGGAGGATCTGCGGGAGGCATCCGGGCATGGCGCGTGAGCGAAGTCGAGACGACACACCCCGGCGCGTGCTGGTCACGGGAGCCAGCCGCGGGATCGGCCGGGCCATCGCGCTCTCGCTGGCCCGCGACGGCTTCGAGGTCGCGCTGGGCTACCTGCGGGGCAAGGCCGAGGCCGAAGCGGCCCTGGCCGAGATCGCGGGTCTCGGTGGCCACGGCGCGGTTCTCGGCTTCGACGTGGCGGATCGCGACGCCTGCGCCCGGGTCCTGGCCGCGGACATCGGCGAGCGGGGTCCCTACTACGGCGCGGTGCACAACGCCGGCGTCCACGCCGATGCTTCGTTTCCGGGGATGAAGGGGGCCGACTGGGACCGGGTGCTGCGAACGAACCTCGACGGCTTCTACAACGTGCTGAATCCGGTGACGATGCCGATGGTGCGGGCGCGCCGCGGCGGTCGCATCGTGACGATCTCCTCGGTGGCGGGCATCGCCGGCAACCGCGGCCAGGTGAACTACGCCGCCTCGAAGGCCGGGCTGATCGGCGCCACCAAGTCGCTGGCTCCGGAGCTCGCCAAGCGGCAGATCACGGTCAACTGCGTGGCCCCGGGGTGGATCGAGACCGACATGCTGGAGGGCGCCGATCTCGATGCCCTGGCCAAGCTGGTTCCGCTCCAGCGGGTGGGAACGCCGGAAGACGTGGCGGCGGCCGTGTCGTTCTTGTTCTCGTCGGGGGCGTCGTACATCACCGGCCAGGTGATCTCGGTCAACGGCGGAATGATATGATGATTCCCGGTCGCGGGGGGTGCGCTTGAGAGAGCTCGACGTCGCCGTCGTCGGAGGGGGGCTCGCCGGCAATCTGCTGGCGCGGCAGCTTCGGATCGCGTGCCCGGAGCTGGCGGTTGGCCTCTTCGAGCGCTCCACCGGCACCGCCTACAAGGTGGGAGAGGCCACCGTCGAGATCGCCGCCAACTACCTGACGCGCCGGCTCCGCCTGACCAACTACCTCTACGAGCACCACCTGCCGAAGAACGGCCTGCGCTACTTCTTCGACAGCCCGGATCGCGCGAGCCCGCTGGAACGGATGAGCGAGATGGGCACCGTGAGTCTCCCCTTCCATCCCGCCTTCCAGCTGGACCGGGCGCGCCTGGAAGCGGACCTTCTGGAGATGAACCGGCGCGACGGCGTCCACGTGCGCACCGGGGCGCGCGTGGAGGACATCGAGCTCGGAAGCGGCGGCGGGGTCCATCGCCTCCGGGTGGAAGACGCGTCGGGCAGCAGCCTCTACGCGGCCCGCTGGCTCGTGGACGCCGGCGGCCGCGCGGCGATCCTGGCGCGGCAGCTGGGTCTGCGCACCGAGCAGCAGGACCACCGGATCGGCTCGGTGTGGGCGCGCTTCGAAGGCGTCGCCGACATCGATTCCCTGGGCTCCGAGGCGTTTCGCGCGCGCATTCGTCACACATCGCGCCGCCTCTCCACGATCCACTTCTGGTATCGCGGCTACTGGATCTGGTTCATTCCGCTGCGGGGGGGGCTCACCAGCGTCGGGGTCACCGGTCGCAACGTGACCGAGCGGGCGGCGCTGCGCACCTCCGAGGGCTTCCGGGCCTTCTTGGAGGAGCACGCCGCGATAGCGACCCTGATGCGCGGCGCCAAGCTCGTGGACCTGGGCAGCTTCGCCCGCATCGCCTACGGCACCCGGCGCTTCTTCCATCCCGACCGCTGGGGCTTGAGCGGCGAAGCCGCCACCGCCGCCGACCCCCTCTACAGCCCTGGGAGCGATTTCATCGCCCTCGAGAACGACTACCTCACCGATCTCATCGCGCGCGACGCCGCCGGCGAGAGCCGCGAGGCGCTGGGCGAGCGCTTCGAGCTCTATGAACGGTTCATGCACTTCCGCCATGAAGCGGCCATGCTGCTCTACGCCGGGCTCTACGACACCCTGGGGAGCTACGAGCTGGCGTGCCTCAAGTGGGACTTCGACATCGGCTGCTACTACAATCTCTGGGTCAGCGCCTACATGACCGACCGGCACCTGGATGCGGATCACCTTCGCTCCCAGCTTCGGATGCGGCCGTACATCCTCCAGGCGCTGCGAAACTTCGCGGACCTCTTCCGCCGCGTGGCCGACGAGCTCGACGCCCGCGGGAGCTACTACCGCGAGAATCTCGGCCGCTTCTATCACGGGCTCACCCACCTCGAGTTCGCGGAAGCGGTGGGGACGGATCGCTCCGAGCAGGACGTGATGGACACCACGGCGCGGATCTTCAACCGGGTGCGCTCGCAGTCCGCCGGGCTGCTGGGTCTGCCCGACGCGGAGGGCGGCGAGTCGCTGCCGCTGAGTGCCTTCCTTGGCAAGAGACCCCTCCTCTGATCTCCGCCGGGCGGGGCTCCTGGCCGCGGCCCTTGGGTTGGCCGTGGGCGGGCTGGCCGTGGTGTACCCGTGGGCGCTGGACTCGCTGCTGGAGCGTCTGGGCGTTCGCGCGCTGGCGGGGGGACTGCTGGCGCTGCTGATCGTGTCGATCCCCCTGCGCGCCGTGATCCTGGGCGGCCGGGGCCTCGCGCTGTGGCTCCCCGCTGCGGGTCTGGCGGGCCTGCTCGCCGCCGCGGCGGTCGGTGGCGGCAGCGCGGCGCTCCGGCTGGTTCCGGCCTGGGTCTACGCCTGCCTCGCGGGCTTATTCGCCGCGAGCCTGCGAGCGCCCGACTCGGTCATCGAACGCGGCGCCCGCTGGATCGTCCCGGTGGCGCCGGCCTTCATCCGCGGATACTGCCGCAAAGCCACGGGACTCTGGGTCCTGGTCTTC
>JAOTUO010000189.1 GCA_029863845.1 Myxococcales bacterium | reverse complement strand
GGATTGGCCAGCATTGCCAGCAGCGACAGCGCCACGCCCAGTGCCAGGAGACCGCGCGGGGCCCCGCGACGGGCCTGGAAGACGGCGATGATCGCGATCACGCCCACGCCGAAGGCGTAGCCGCCGTGCAGGTTCGCCCAGAGCGCCACCAGCGGCGGCCACAGCCAGGGCGCCCAGGGACGCCGGCGGGTGGCCAGCAGGATTCCCGTGAAGAGCAGGGTGATCAGGTGCGGGCGGATGTCGAGGAATCCCTGGCACACGAACGCCACCAGCGCGCAGACGATCGCGCTGCGCGTGACGGCGAACACCAGCGCGAATACGGCGAGGACGATCGCGTAGTTCAGCCACGCGACGGCGTCGGGGGTGACCGAGTACGCACCCCAGAAGACGACGTCCCACAGCCACTCGTGGTTCAGCCACGGCTGCCCCTGGAACGTGTAGGAGAGGCTGTCGACGTCGGGGACCTCACCGGTCTCCCAGATGAGGCGCCCCGCCGCCAGGTGCCACCAGGTGTCGGATCCGTCGGCGGGCGGCTGCGTGAGCGCGACGAGCGCGAGGACGAGGGCGAGGATCCTCAGGCTTCGGCCGCCCCCGGCCGAAAGCGGACGCGCATCTCCTTCACGCCGTTGATGAAGGTCGAGCGCAGGCGTCGGGGCGGTGCCGTCATCTCCATGTCGCGGAAGCGCGTCACGATCCCCCGAAAGATCTCGCGCAGCTCGAGCCGCGCGAGGTTCGCGCCGAGACAGTAGTGCTCGCCCACGCCGAAGGCCAGATGATCGTTGGGGCTGCGGCGGATGTCGAAGTCGTCGGGGTTCGCGAAGACCTCCTCGTCGCGGTTCACCGACGGGTACCAGAGCATGACCTTGTCGTTCTCGCGGATCTTCCGGTCGCGCAGCTCGACGTCGGCGGTGGCCTGGCGCCGGAAGGTGTGCACGGCCGGCTCGAAGCGCAGGATCTCCTCGACGGCGCCGTCGACCAGCGACGGGTCGTCCTCGAGCGCAGCCAGCTGGTCGGGGTTCCGGAGCAGCGTGATCATGCCGTTGGTGGTGACCGTGCGGGTCGTCTCGTTGCCCGCGACCAGAAGCAGCAGGAAGAAAAACCGGAAGTCGTCGTCCGAGAGCCTGTGGCCGTCGAGCTCCGCATGGACCAGCGCCGTCGCGATGTCGTCGCTCGGGTGCTCCTTCGCCTTCTTCAGCAGGTGGTCCGCGTACATGAACATCTCCGCGAAGGCCTCCCTGGCCTCCGTTTTCTGACGCGGTTCGCCGTCCTCCTGGAGCTCCGGGTCGTCGGAGCCCACCATGCTGTTGCCGATCTCGTAGACGCGGCGGCGGTCCTCCACGGGCACGCCCATCATCTCGCAGATCACCTCCATGGGGAGGATCGCGGCGACCTCTTCGACGAACTCGCACTCGCCCTTCTCGATCACGCCGTCGATGATCCGCTTCACGATCTCCTGGATGCGCGGCTTCAGCGCCTGCACGTGGCGCTTGCGGAAGGCCTGGTTCACGAGCGCGCGATAGCGGCGGTGCCGTGGGGGATCCATGTTGATCATGATGCTCTGGATGAGGGGCAGCGACTCGGGCGTCGGGTCCCAGCGCATTGTGCCCTGGCGCTCGGAGGAGAAGAGCCCCGGGTTCTTCGAGATCCACTTGAGATCGGCGTACTTGGTGATCGCCCAGAAGCCCGGCCCGTCCGTCTCCTCGTGCCAGTGGACCGGCGACTCCTTGCGCAGCAGCCGGAACCAATCGTGCGGGACGCGCTGCTCGAAGACGTCGAGGTCGGTGAGATCGATGTCACCCAGATTCATCGGGGGGTCTCCTCCGGTTGCATGAGCACCCGCGCGACCTTGCGCAGGAAGCGGATCTGGCGTTCGAGACCCGGGCGGGAGAGCGGGTCCTCGTCGAGCGTCTCGTCCAGCAGCAGGGAGCCGAGGGTGAAGTGGCCGAAGACGAGCTGGGCCCAGGCCGCGATCACGAGCGGGAACTCCTCGGGCTCCCACGGCGATTCGGGCCTGCGCTTCATCTCCGCGATGCCCACCGCCATGAGCGGGCGGATCCACGCGCGAGCCAGGCGCGAGAGCTGGGTTCCGCCGGTCAGGGCCTCGTGCTGGATCAGCCGGGGCAGCCGGGGATGCTGCCCCAGGTGCTGGACGATCGCGCCGATGATCTCGTCGGCGGCGTCGACCGTCTGCTCGCGGTGCGCGAGCTGCTCCATCAGCTCGCGCAGCGGCCGGATGCCGCGGTCGAGGACGGCCTCGTAGAGGGCCTGCTTGCCGCTGAAGTGGTTGTAGAGGCTGGCCGGCGTGACGCCGACGTGAGTCGAGATGTCCCGCACGGACGTCCCGGCGAGGCCGCGCTCCGCGAAGAGCGCCTCGGCGACGTCGAGGATGCGCTCGCGGGTGGGGCCTGCGGCGGTTGTGGGTGTCGGCGGGGTGGCGCACATGGTGAACGAACGCTCGTTTACCGCGAAAGCCGCTTCAATGTCAAGCGGATAGCCGACCGGCGCGGGCGTCGCCTGCCCGAGGTCCGGCACGCCGCGTCCGATGGGATCGCGGACCGGATACACTGCTGGGCGCGCGTGGCGGAGGCAAAGATCCTGCTCGAGCGAGGCACACTCTGGCGCGCCGCCGTCGAGCGCACGCGGGCGGCGCTGCTCTGCGGCGCGCTCCAGCCCATCGCCACCGAGTGCGAGGCGCTTCCGGTGGACGGCGCCGATTTCGTCGTGCGCATTCTCACGCACCTCGGCCGCAAGCACGACGCCCTGGTGGTGCAGCACCGCGAAGGGCGCGATCCCTTCCTCCCCTATGACGAGGATCTCTTCGTGGCGGAGGTCTCCGACACGCACGTCTGTCTCCTCAACAAGTTCAACGTGCTCGACCACCACCTGCTGCTGGTGACGCGCGACTTCGAAGAGCAGGAGAGCCCGCTCACGCGCGCCGACTTCGCGGCGCTCGCGGCCTGCATGGCCGAGTTCGACGCCTTCGCCTTCTACAACGCGGGGCACGTCGCGGGCGCGAGCCAGCCCCACAAGCACCTCCAGCTCGTGCCGGCGCCGATCGGGCCCGGGCCGGAGCGCACGCCCATCGACCCCTGGCTGGAGGCGTCGCCGCCGAAGCTCCCCTTCCGCTGCGCGTTCGCCCGGCTGGGGAAGGGAGACGACCGGTTCCCGGTCTACGGGGAGCTCGCCCGCGCCGTCGAGCTCGACCGCGCGCCGCGCCCCTACAACCTCCTCGTCACGCGCGACTGGATGCTGCTCGTGCCGCGTTCGCGCGCGAGCTTCAAGGGCGTCTTCGTGAACGCGCTCGGATTCGCGGGAGGGCTGCTCGTCGGGAGCCGCGAGCAGCTCTCCGTGGTCCGCGATCTGGGCCCGCTCACGATCCTGCGGGCCGTCGCCGAGCCGGGCGTGCCTCGCCGCGTGGCGGAGTAGGCGGCGTGGAGTTCGTCGACACGGCCGCGGCGAAACGGCTTTCGGGCATGCGGCTCGTCACCGTGGGCGGCGTGCCCAGTCCGTGGAGCGAGTCCGCCAAGGGCATCCTCCATGTCAAGAAGATCCCCTTCATCGGCGTCCGCTTCAGCCCGGCCGACGCCGAGCTCCAGGCCTGGACCGGCTGCAACAACGCGCCCGTGGCGCTGTTCGAAGACGAGAAGCCCCGCAGCGGCTGGGCGGAGATCCTGCTGCTCGCCGAACGCCTCGTCGCCGAGCCGCGCCTGATCCCCGACGACCCGGAGCAGCGCGCGTGGTGCTTCGGCCTCGCGCATGAGATCTGCGGAGAGATGGGCCTGGGCTGGTGCCGCCGCGTCGCGGGCGTCCATGACTCTCTCGAGTCCGAGGGCGCTGCGGGCTTTCCGAAGTCGATCGCGGACTACCTGGGCGCCAAGTACGGCTACCGGAGGGACAACGGGCCCGAGTGCCGCCGCCGCGTCGTCGACGTCCTGCGGCTCCTCGCAGCTCGCCTGGATCGACGCCGATACTATTTCGGCGACGCCCTCACGGCCCTCGACATCTACTCTGCGGCCTTCATGGCCCTGTTCCGGCCCCTCGACGCGGCGCAGTGCCCGATGCCCGAAACGTTGCGCCGGGCCTTCGAGTCGAAGGATCCCGACATCGCCGAGGCGCTCGCCCCGGCCCTGCTGGAGCATCGGGACTTCATCTATCGGGAGTATCTCGAGCTTCCGATTCAGCTATGAGGCCGTCGCGCGCCCACAGGTCGAGCAGCGCCGCCAGGCGCGGCGCGTTCCCCACGAGCTCTCCGAGCCGGGCGAGCGTCACGCCTCCCGCCGCGAGCTCCCGCAGACACCGCTCCTCGTCCGTGGCCAGCGAGCGGTGATGGACCGCAAAGCCCTTGCGCCAGACGCGGACGCCGATGCGCTCACCCGGCTCCGCGGGATCGCCTCTCCACAGCGCCAGCACCGAAGCGTCGAGGCGCAGCAGGCGGGCGCTCGGAATCAAGGTCGCCGCGAAGCTCTCGGGCGCCGCCGCTCCGCCCTCCAGGAGCCTCTGCCAGCACAGCGGCGCGGCATCCGCGTCGTCGAAGACCTCGACTCGCGCCCACTCGAGGCGGGCGAGATCCGCGAGCGCCGGGAACGAACGCTCGAGTGCGTGGGAGCCCGTGAAGTCCGGAAGCGCGCGTCCCAGCTCGCGCAGCGAGAAGTGCCGGGGCGGGTGCGCCAGCAGGTAGTCGGTCACCAGGTTGTGGAAGTGCGCCGCGCCGACCCGCGCGGCGAGCTTCGGGAAGTCTTCGGCCAGGCAGTCGCGCAGACGGTAGAAGTACATGTCGGCATAGATGTCGAGGCGCTCGACGGCGCCCAGGCGCGCATCGGGGCGGATCAGGTACGACAGGTCCTCCGACCCGACGGCCGCCGCGACCCCTTCGGGCGCAGCGACGAGCCGCCAGAACAGCGACTGTACGCCTCGCAGGTCGGGAAAGCGCTGCATCGTCACGCCTCCTGCCGCACCGCGCGCGCCCGCAGACTCTCGGCCTCGAGCGTGTCCCAGTCGGGGATTTCCTCGTCCCACTCGATCAGGCTCGCGACCGCACCGATTCTTCGCGTCGCGAAGCGGTAGAGCCCCCAGACCTCGTCGCAGACCCGCCGGCTGTGGGTGTCGAGCAGGTGGCTGCCGCAATCGGTGTGTCCGGCCAGATGCACCTGCCAGACGCGGTCGGCCGGCACCGCCGCCAGATACTTCTCGGGATCGAAGCCGTGGTTGACCGCGCTCACGTAGACGTTGTTCACGTCGAGCAGGATTCCGCAGTCGGCGCGGTGGGCCACCTCGGCCAGGAATTCCCACTCCGGCAGCGTGGAGCCCGCGAAGTGGAGATAGGTCGAGACGTTCTCGAGCGCGATGCGCCGGCCCAGGTGCTCCTGAACCGCCTCGACGCGAGCCACGACGTGCTCCAGTGCCTCCTCGGTGTAGGGCAGCGGCAGCAGGTCGTGGGCGTTGTGCCCGCCGACTCCCGTCCAGCACAGGTGGTCCGACACCCACGCCGGCTCCACCCGGTCCGCCAGCTCGCGCAAGCGGTCGAGGTAGTCGCGGTCGAGGGGATCGGTGCTGCCGATCGACAGGCTCACCCCGTGCAGGGCCACCGGGTAGTCGCGGCGCACCCGCTCGAGGACGTGGAGCGGTCGCCCGCCCTTCCCCATGAAGTTCTCGGAGATCACCTCGAACCAGTCGACGCGCGTGGGGCCTTCGAGCACCCGCCCGAAGTGCTCGCGTCGCAGGCCGACGCCGTGTCCGAGGTCGGGAACGCTGTTCATCGGATTCCACCGGAGACAAGGCGCGGCCCGCGACCCGGGGCCGCGGGCCGCGCCTCGAGAGTCAGAGAACCGCGCCGCCCTGCTCGGTACACGCCTGCTTGGAATCGGCCCGCACCCAGCCCTTGCCCTTGCAGCTGTTCTTGCCGGCGCAGTCGTGGCTCCCGTCCGCGGCGTTGCACGCGCCCTTGCCGGCGCAGCCGTTGATCCCCGCGCACTTCACCTCTCCGCCCTCGGCCTCTCCTGCGCAGCTCACACCTGCGGCCAGGAGCCCGAGCGCGGCGGTCGCGATCAGAATTCCTCGGACCTTCATTCGCCCTCCTTCGAAACTGGCTGGATTTTGATTGGATGCCGGCGCGCCGGGATCGGCGCGCCGCTGGAGTCTAGATCAGCCCCTGGGGGGTGCACTCGTGCACGCCATCCGGCTCGCGTGGATGCCGCGATCGTGCTGAAAATCGCGCAGCAGTGTCCGATTGTGGGGCAGATCCCACCCGCACCCGGCGCCGTCGGGCTACCGGCGGGCTCCTAACCCGACCAGTCGACGAAGATCGGCGAAGACCAGGCGCGCTCCTCGCTCTCCGCGAGGCAGTCGTCGTCGCGCGGCGTGCGGTAGTCGCCGTAGCAGGGGTGCACCTTCACGCAGCGCCCCGACTCGTCGTACTCGCAGCGCAGCTGCCCCGCGTTCACGGTGAGGCTCGGCTCCTCGATCGCGCGCACGTAGTAGGCCGTGTCGCGGCCGGCCTCGGAGAACTCGGGGTCCTCGAACTGCACGACGCAGCCCGCCTGGCTGGGCGCGCAGGGGAAGACGCGCCACGGGTCCTCGATCAGCCCGGCGACCGGCTCTCCGGGAACCACCTGGGGCCGGATGCGGACCACCTCGATGCGGGTCACGAGCTTGCGCTCGTCCGCGGGGTTGTAGCACTCGTCCTGGCAGAGCCACGCGAGGCGCTCGGGGTCGAGCGACCGCACGCTGTAATCCGGGCAACCGGGCTTCTGCTCGAAGGCGCCCACCGCGCGCACCTCGAAGCGCGGCGACCCGCCCGTGCCCATCTGCGCCTCACCGCCCATGGGAATGGCGCCGAAGCTGCCGTCGGGGCGCTCGGCGTTGAGCAGGTGGAACCAGAGCAGGATGCGGTCGCCGCTGGTGCCGTAGACCTCCTTGCGCTCCAGGCCGTCCCAGATCGCGGAGCGACTGCGCCCGGCGGCGTGCACCGCCGCGAGGCCCCCCGTCATGAAGAAGGAGGCCTGGCGTTCGGTTTCGAGGGCGAGCAGGCCCCGGCTGCGGGCGGCGTCGATCGTGACCGCCCGCGAGCGCGGCGCCGGCTCCTCGCGGGCGCCGAGGATGCGGCGCCGCCACGTCTCGCTGGCCGCGCCGGTGCCCTCGGTGTTGTCGCGGCGGCCGAACTCCTTGTAGCCCGTTCCGGGCCGGGCGGTGTGGTTGTCGCTCGACGCGATGAAGCCGAAGCGGAAGCGCTTGGGCTCCGGGTCGTCGAAGTTCGAGATCGCGAGAGCGTACTGCCCCGAGCCCGCCGGCCGGTAGTTGAACGAGGGCAGGACGCAGTCGCGACACTGACCGGCGTCGAGCCAGTCTGCCACCTCGGCGCCGGGGACTGTCAGGTGCCCGCCCTGGCCGAGGTTGATGGCGTTCTGCCGCGCCTCGGCCGCGCGCGCGGCGCACGCGTCGTCGGCGAGCCCCGCCGCCCGGCAGCGCTGCTCGATGATCTCGCCCGCGCGCCAGCAGGAGGGCAGGTAGTCGGCCGTGGGCTCGGGGCAGACGAAGCTCCCGTCCGCGGCGACGGCGCCCCCGCGCCAGTCGCGGTACTCCTCGGAGTTGCCGTGGCCCGACATGATCTCGAAGAGGAACTGCCGGGCCGGATCGTTCTCGGCCGTGGTGAGCTGCTTGTCGAGCGTGATGCCCGGGGGCGAATAGTAGCCCCAGGTGTTGCCGTGGGGGATCACGAGGCTGTCGAAGCCCCACTGGTCGAGCTTCTCGAAGAGCCCGCCGGGGGTGGCGGCGGACTCGTAGCAGTCCTCCGGAAGCTCGCGGGCGTCGACGCCCTCCTCGCAGGCCGGAGTCTGCTGGATCTCCTGGAAGTACTCGACGAAGTCGTAGTAGCGCTGGCGGTTGGGCAGGTCGAGGAGTGCGAGCAGGGCGGGGATGTTGGCAGACTGGCCGCGCAGGGCGCTGGTGGCGAGTCCCGCCGCGCCGATCGCCCGTGCCGGCACCTCGTCGTCGGCCAGGCCCGGAAAGATCACGTTCTTGTGGCCGTAGTGGTCCTGCGGAAAGAGGCCCACCTGGCTCCACTCCCAGCCCAGGAAGGCCGCGACGTCGGGGTTCTCGACG
>JAOTUO010000188.1 GCA_029863845.1 Myxococcales bacterium | reverse complement strand
CCTGGATGGGCTGCGGGTTCTGCTCGAGACCTACGACATCGGCTGCGACCTCTCAGACGCCGGATGGTACGGGGCCAAGCACAAGCTGATCCACGTCCTGAAGCGGCGACTGCTGAGCGAACGGGCTTTCAAGGACCAGCCGCAGATTCTCGCCAACCCCATCGAACGCCCGATCGTCATCACGGGCCTCGTGCGCACGGGCAGCACCGCCCTGCACTACCTGATGGCCCAGGATCCGCACCGGCAATCCCTGCCCTACTGGCTGGCGGAACACCCGCAACCGCGGCCGCCCCGGGAAGCGTGGGAGGCGCACCCGGATTTTCGAGCCTCCAAGACCCTCCTCGACCTGATGTTCGGGGTCGCACCGGCGCTCAAGGCCGTCCACTTCATGGCGCCGGACTGGCCGGAAGAGTGCGGTCACCTGATGGCCCAGACCTTCACCGACGATTACTGGGAAGCGGGCATGCGCGCCCCGCACTACGCGGAGTGGTACGAACGGGCCGATCTGGTCCCCACCTACACCCGCCACCGGAAGCTGATCCAATACATCGGATCGAACGAAGCCGCGAAGCCCTGGCTGTTGAAGTACCCGGTCCACATGAAGCACCTCCGGTCGTTTCTGGAGGTCTACCCGGACGCGCTCGTCGTATGGACGCATCGGGATCCGGCTTCGGTCATGTCCTCCTACGCCAGCCTGATCGCCGGCTTTCGCAGCCTCAACGTCGAACGCGTGGACAGCGACGACATCCTTCGCGAGCAGATGGAAATCTGGGCGTCGGGGGCGGAGAGGGCCATCGAAGTCCGCCGACAGCGCCCGAGCGAGCAGTTCTTCGACCTGCACTTCCGCGACTTCGTCGCGGATCCGGTGGCATCCGTGAAACGCATCTACCAGCATTTCGGGCTCGCGTGGACACCGGAGTGCGAAGCCGCGCTCCGCACCTGGCACCGCGACAACCCCCAGCACCGGCACGGAAAGCACGAGCACTCGCTCGCTGCAATCCACGTGAGCCGCGAGGAGATGCTGGAGCGGTTCTCGGTCTACGTCGACACCTTCGACGTCGAAGTCGGTTGATCCCCGAGACGAGACCCGGACATGTCACCCGCGACCTTTGAACGGAAAGCGCCGACCGAACACGAGCGGGAGCTGCTCGCGAAATCGGGCCGCTTGCTGCCGTGCGGCGTGCGGAACGCCTCCTTCACCCCCGAGCTCGCCATGGTCATCCGCGACGCCCGGGGCTCGCGAATCACGGACTGCTCCGGCAACGAGTACATCGACTACCTCCTGGGGTCCGGCCCGATGTTCCTCGGGCACGCCCACCCGTCCGTCGTGAAGGCCGTCCGAGCGCAGCTCGAGAAGGGCACTGCCTATCTGATGATCAGTGAGCCGGCGATTCGGCTCGGCGAAGCGATCGTCGAGGCGGTTCCCTGCGCCGAGCAGGTGAGCTTTCACGGCTCCGGTTCGGAGGCGACCTTCTTCGCCATGCGCCTGGCCCGAGCCCACCGCGAACGGGACAAGGTGCTGAAGTTCGAGGGCGCCTACCACGGCATGGGCGACGCCGTCCTCATGAGCACGCAGTGGACGCGCCAGCCGGCGGATTTTCCCGAAGCGGTGCCGGATTCCGCGGGAATCCCCGGCCACGTTCGACACGACGTGTTGATCGCGCCCTTCAACGACATCGAGACCACGACCGCAATCGTCGAGAAGCACGCGAACGAGCTGGCCTGCGTGATCGTCGAGCCCCTCCACCGCACCATCCCTCCCCGCGACGGTTTCCTCGAAGCGCTGCGCCAGGTCACTGCGCATTACGGGATTCCGTTGATCTTCGACGAGGTGGTGACGGGCTTCCGCCTGGCCTATGGGGGTGCGCAGGAGCTCTACGGAGTGACGCCCGATCTGTGCGCGCTGGGGAAGACGATCTCCGGCGGCCACCCCCTGGGCGTGGTGTGCGGAAGGGAAGAGATCATGTCCCACGCCGCGCCGGAGCGGATGTTCTCCGGGGGGTACGTGCGACTGACGGGCACCTTCAGCGGCAATCCCGTCTCGTGCGCGGCGGCCCTGGCGATCCTCGAGGAACTGAAGAAGCCGGGCTTCTACGAGGCCGTCAACGCAAGAGGCCGGCGGCTGCGAGCCGGACTGGAGAGCCTTTTGCAGGCGACGGGGCTTCCGGCCCAGGTCGTGGGCGAAGCCACGGTGTTCCAGCCCTGGTTCACTCGCGAGGCGCTCGTCGACCACCGCAGCGCGCTGACGGCGGATTCCGGAAGGAACCGGAAGTTCGTCGACCTGCTCCTGCGGCGGGGCATCGTCAAAGCCCACGAGAAGTTCTTCGTCTCGGCCGCCCACAGCGACGAGGACGTCGAAATCACGCTGGCAGCCCTGGAAGAGGCGCTCGCCGAGCTGCGGGAGAGCGAGAGCGCACCCCCTCCCACGACTGCGCCGCGGGCGCGGGGCTAGCCCCGATGGATCGGATCTGAGGGGGGCGCGTCCGGCGGACTGGGGCGGATGTCGGGGGTTGCAGTACGCTGGTGGGGTCCGGGCTCCGCCGGGCTCGCAGGGGATCGGGGGCTGCTCTTGGGACGCCTCGAACCGCTCGACAAGGCGCTGGTCGTGATCCTGGTGCCACTCTGGGTGGTCTGTTTCGCCCTGAGCGTGAGGACGCAGATCGACGGCGGGGGAGTCGTCGCTGGAGGCCTCGGGCTGTCGGTCGAGGACGCCGAGAGCTATCCCGCGCTGACAGGGGAATTCTCGACCCTGTATCCGTCGAATCCGCTCGAGAAGGCCGGCCTGCGACCGGGCGACGTGCTGGTGCGGGTGGGAGGGACCGACCTCCGCGGCGTCGGCACGACGGGCTTCCAGGGATACGCCAGGGCAGAGGCGGGGCGAGGCCTCAGCGTCCCGGTGGTCTATGAGAGAGACGGGAAGCGGCGCGAAGCTTCTCTCGCTCTGTCCCCCGTTTCCATCCTCCGGTACTGGCTGCCTACATCGTTTGCATTCGCCGCATCGGCGCTGTTCCTGCTCCTCCGCGCCGGACCGACACCCGTGGTGCGCGCCTACTTCCATTGCGCGCTGTGCGTCGCCTTCTTCACGTGCTTCTTCGTCGGAAGCCAGCTGGAGTACTACGCGTGGGCCGGGGTATTGATCGTGTCATCGAGCCTGCTGCTCCCGCTGCTGTTTCGCTTCGTGCTCCTGTTTCCCGACGACCGCGCGCCGGAGGGGCGGTGGCACCGCATCTGGCCCTGGCTCTTCGCCGCAGTCGGTGCGTTCATGGCGATCGCCTTCGCGGGCCGGATCACGCTCGGGGAGGCGGGCGTCAACGCGACGCTGGCCCTGGGCATGGTGGCGCTTCTCGCCGTGGCCACGCTCAAGTACCGGCGCGGCGATCCCGTCGCACGCCGGCAGATCAAGTGGGTCCTGCTGGGGCTCTACTGCTTCCTGCTTCCGATAATGGTCGCCGGCGCGCTGGTCGCCTTCGAGCCCCGCTTCGCGTGGCTCGTGTTCCCGAGCTACGGGGCCGCCCCGCTCTTTCCCCTCTTCCTTCTGATCTCGGTCGGGCGCTACAACCTCTTCGACATCGATCATCTGCTGAGCGAGACGGCCTCCTACAACATCCTGGTCGTCGCCGTGGTGGGCAGTGGACTCGTCGTGGTTCCCCGTGTCGCCGAGGCGGCGTCGGGAGTGCTCGGAATGGATCCGTGGATCGGCCAGATCGCGCTCTCGCTGCTGCTGGCCGCCGTCGTGGTCCCGGCCCACCGGCGACTCCGCCCCCAGATCGATCGCGTCTTCTTCAAGGAGCGCTACGCCCTCGACCACGGGATCGCCGCGCTGCTGCGGGCGCTCTCCGCCTGCGCGGACTCGCGGGACCTGACCGAGCGCACCGGCGCGGGCCTCAACCGCCTGCTGCGACCCGAGGCTTGCGTGGTCTACGCCGGCGTCGAGGCAAGCTATGTCCCGGTCTTCGTCGAAGGCCGCGCGGTGCCGCCCGCTTTCGAGGCCAGGAGCCCGCTGATCCTCCGCCTGCGGGAGCGCCGCGCACCGCTGGCCCTCGGCAGGGCGGGGAGGCGGCCGGATCAGGCGCCCCTCGGCCCCTTTGACCGAGCGGCGCTGGAGACCCTCCAGGCCGAGGTGGTCGTGCCGGTCCGCCCGGGGGAGGTGCTCGCAGCCTTCCTCTGCCTCGGGCCGAAGCGCTCGGGAGACGTCTACACATCAACGGATCTCTCGCACCTGGCGGCCGTCGCCGAGATGGTGTCGAATCAGCTCCTGCGCTTCGATCAGGAGGAGGTGATCCGGGAGGCGCAGGCGATGCGGGAGTCCCTGCGCCGCTACGTCCCCGGCGCCGTGGCCGAGCAGCTCGCGAGTGGATCGGAGCTCGCGTCCGGTGAGCGGGAGGTCTCTGTGCTCTTCGTCGACATCCGGGGCTACGCCACCTACTCGGAGAGGCGACCGGCCGAAGAAATCTTCTCCACGGTCAACCGCTACACCGAGACCGTCTCGCAGATCGTGCGTAAGCACGACGGCAGCGTGGTGGAGTTCAACGGCGACGGCATGATGGCCGTTTTCGGAGCGCCCCGGGAGCTGGCGCACAAGGAGCGCGCCGCAGTGGAGACGGGACGCGAGATCGTGGCGGCGGTCAGAGCGCTCCCGGTCGAGGATCCGGGGGCCGGAGAGGCGAAGCTCTCGGTCGGCGTGGGAATCGCCACAGGCGCGGCCTTCGTGGGAAACATCCAGGCAGTGGACCGCATGATCTGGAGTGTGATCGGAAATACCACGAATCTGGCGGCGCGGCTCCAGGCACTGACGCGGGACCTCGACGCGGACATCGTGACCGACGCCGCGACGCGGGATGCACTCGGCACCGCGGGCTGGGGCTTCGAGAAGTGCGCGGACGCGCTCATCCGCGGTCGCAGCCAGAGACAGGACGTCTATCTGGTTCCGATGGCCGAGTCGCCCAAGTCGGAAGGCGATCCGAGCGCGCGGGGCTAGCGGGGCGGCTCGACCCCGGCCGCCTGGAGCGCAGCGTGCGAGCGCGCGTTGTCGAGCGCGAGCGCGATCCACGGGATCAGCCCCTCGAGCAGCTCGTCTCGGCGCGCGTCGCTGTCGGACTCGCCGCCCCAGACCTCGAGCCGCCCGACCGTGCCCTTTCCCGTCAAGAGCGGATGGGACCGGGCGGGCGGGCCCGACATGCCCGCGCCCTTGTGGAGCAGCGCCTCGGTCTCCGCGCCCAGCGGCTGGAGCCAGAGCGCAATTCTCCGGTCGGGGAGGTGCTTCTCGAAGACCTCCGCCACGGTGCGGGTGAACGCATCCAGTTCGACGTGCTCGCTCAGCTCGCGTCCGATCGCGTGGATGAGCTGAAGCTGCTCGGCCTGGGCGGCAATCTGCTCGCGCGCGGCGCTGAGCTCCTGGTAGCTCTCCTTGAGCTCGTCTTGCTGGTCGCTCATCGCCCCGACCAGCCCCCACGCCGCGTAGCGGGAGGTCAGCGAGGCGATGGTGCGGCGTGCGAAGCGCTCCCTCGCGGGAGGAGTGATCTCGTACGTGGCCTGCCGCGGAGTCAGCTCCATCTCGACCTGCGCGTCCATGTAGCGGAGCAGCTGCGGAGTAGCCGTCAGGACGCCGTGCAGGATGTGAAACAGCTGGGGGCAGTCGCGGTAGCCGGCGGGAATGCGGATGACCTCCCGGATGCGCTTGTCCGGCAGATCCTCGAACTCGTCCTCCAGGATCGAGAAGAGGCTACGGCCGAACCACACCGTGCCCATCCAGTAGAGATCCCGGGGCCGGCGGAAGACGCGCGCCACCGGGCGCATGAAGGCGAAGCTCGACGATTCGCGCAACTGGTCGTGCCCGAGCTGGAAGAGATCCTCGGGCCCGCCGCACAGCTCCTCGAGACGCTCGTTGAGTTGCACAAAGACGTCCCAGTCGACCCGCTTCCGGAATCCGCGCAGCATCTCGAGGGTCACCGGCAGGCCTTCGACCAGCCGTTCGTGGGGAATCTCCCTGCGGGTCAGGCCGTCGAAGACCATTCCGAAGACCCGACAGGAGACCTCATTCATCGCCACGTCCCGCCATCGGGGTCCATCCCCTAGAAGACTTCGAGGAAAGCCCTTCGAACGCGGGGATCTTACGGGGTTTCTGCGTGCCGTTCCAGTAACCGCCAGCCCCCGATCGGCCGGAGAGCCGGCCGGAGAGCGGCCTCAATACGGTGCTTCAACGTGCCGAAGAAGCCCCTGAGGGAAGGGGAATCCCCTACGGATCGGCTGGCAGCGTCGCGCTCCAGGCGGCGGCCCGCCCCAGAGGAGTTGCCCGCGGTGGGGCATACCGCCAACCGGCTCGAGCTCATCGACATCATGATCAGCGAGGGCGTCCGTTCGGGCCTGGGGCACCGAACGGCTGAAGACGCCTGTCTGAACGGCCGGACCGTGCGCATCGAAGGACGGGATCTCGTTCACTTCGGTTCGTGCGGCTACCTCGGGCTCGAGCTGGATCCCCGGCTCAAGGCGGGCGCGATCGACGCCACGGAGCGCTACGGGACGCAGTTCTCGTCGTCGCGCGTGTACGTGTCGGCGCCCCCGTACGAAGAGCTCGAGGCGCAGTTGTGCGCCATCTTCGAGGCCCACGCGCTGGTGGCTCCCTCCACGACGCTGGCGCATCTGGCGGCGATCCCGACGCTGATCGACGAGCGGGACGCGGTGATCCTCGATCAGCAGGTCCACAACAGCGTCCTGCAGGCCACGCGGCAGCTGCAGCCACTCGGCGCGCACGTCGAGCTGGTTCGCCACAGCCGCCTGGACCGGCTCGAGGACCGCGTCCGCGAGCTGCGGCAGCGCCACCGGCACGTCTGGTACATGGCGGACAGCGTCTACAGCATGTACGGCGACCTGGCGCCTCTCGAAGACCTCGCGTCGCTCGTCGAGCGGTACGAACAGCTCCACCTCTACGTGGACGATGCGCACGGCATGAGCTGGCAGGGGCGGCACGGGCGCGGTGTCGCGCTCCACCGCATCCCCCTGCACGCGCGCATGGTCCTCGCCACCAGCTTGAACAAGTCGTTCGGCGCCGGCGGCGCAGCGCTCGTGTTCGCCGACCCCGAGCCGCGGCGGAGGGTGCGGACCTGCGGAGCCACGATGATGTTCTCGGGCCCCGTGCAACCCCCGCTGCTCGGGGCGGCGATCGCATCGGCCCGAATCCACCTCTCGGACGAGATTTACGAGCTGCAGCGACGACTGCGCGAGCGCTTCGACCACTGCACTCAGCTCCTGTCATCGGTCGATCTGCCGGTCCCCTCGTCCCCCGATTCGCCGATCCGGTTCGTCGGCATGGGGCTGCCGCGCGTCGCGCAGCGGATGACGGCGCGGCTGATGGAAGAAGGCTTCTACGTCCACATCTCGCACTTTCCCGGCGTCCCCATGAAGAGGTCCGGCGTCCGCTTCTCACTGAACCTCCACCAGACCGACGAGGACGTCATCGGCCTGGTCGCCGCCATCGCACGGAACTTCGATGCGGTGCTCGCCGAGGAGGGGGAGTCCGTCGAAGCGGTCTGGAGAGCCTTCCACCGCGAGCTGCCGGAAGGAGGCGTGCGTCGCCGGACCGCCGAGCCGAGGCCGCTGCCGGACGTCGGCGAGCGGCGGAGATCGCGCCGGGGAGCCGCGCTGCGCGGCTCCCCGCTCCGCATCGAGCGGACCGACTCCATCGCGAAGATCCCGGCTTCCGAGTGGGATCGCTGTCTCGGTAGACGCGGCTCGTTCACGTGGGAGGGCCTGCACTTCCTGGAGCGGACGTTCGGGGGAAACCCGGAGCCCAAGAACGACTGGCGCTTCCACTACTACCGGGTGCTCGATGCAGAGGGCCGACTCCGCCTGGCGACATTCTTCACCGACGCCCTCTGGAAGGCCGACATGCTCGTGTCCGCTGCCGTCTCACGGCAGGTCGAGAAGCTGCGCAAGAAGGACCCGCACTATCTCGTGTCTCGCACCTTCGGCATGGGCTCGCTCCTCACCGAGGGGAATCACCTGTTCCTCGACCCCGGGGCGCGGAGCGCCGGGTCGTCGGAGTGGAAGGACCTGATGGCGCTGCTCCTGGAAGCCGTCGGCGAGGATGCCGACGCCCGGGGCGCCGAAACGATCATCCTGCGCGACCTCCCGGACGGAGACCCCGAGATGAACGCGCTGCTGCTGGAGCACGGCTTCTCGACGT
>JAOTUO010000187.1 GCA_029863845.1 Myxococcales bacterium | reverse complement strand
CGCCGTCCCCCACGTACGCGACGGCCGGCCGCTCGGGTTCGGCGACCTTCGCGCCCATGGCCGTCGGGAACGCGTAGCCGCAGTTGCCGAAGGCCATCGCGGCCAGGAAGCTGTTGGGCCGTTCGAAGCGCAGGTAGCTGTTGGCCGCCGAGCAGAGGTTGCCGATGTCCGTCGCCACCAGCGCATTCTCGGGCATGGCCTTCTCGAGTTCGCGCAGGCAGCGTCGGGGCGGGATCGGCGTGCCCGCCGACGACGACCACGCGTCGAGCTCGGACTCCCAACGCCGCTTCTGCTCCACGACTTCGGCGAGGCGCGCCTCCTCGTCTTCCCGCGCGGCGATCTTGCGGTCGGGCGCGCGCAGGCGCTCGAAGATCTCGCGCGCGGCCGCACGGGCGTCGCCGTGGATCCCGACGGAAAAGGGACGCACCAGGCCGAGCATCCGCGAATCGCTGTCGACCTGGATGATCTGGGCGTCCACCGGCCAGTATTCGATGTCGTACTGGGGGAGCGTTCCGAAGGGCCCGAGGCGCGACCCCAGCGCGAGCACGACGTCCGCCTGGGCGATGATCCGCATGGCCGCCTTCGAGCCCTGGTAGCCGAGCGGACCGCACATGAGCGGATGGCTCGCGGGAAACGCGTCGTTGTGCAGATAGCTCGTCACGACCGGGGCCGAGAGGAACTCCGCGATCCGCAGCGTCTCGGCCTGGCCGCCGGACATGACGCTGCCCCCGCCCGCCAGGATGACGGGAAAGCGGGCCCGCGCGAGCAGGTCGGCCGCCGCCTCCAGGCTCTCGGCTCCACCGGCGGGGCGCTCGAGCGAACGCACGGCCGGGATCTCGATGTCGATGTCCCCGTAGAAGTTGTTGCGAGGGATGTTGATCTGGGTCGGCCCGCGTTCGTGCAGCGCGATCGTCAGCGCGCGATCCGTCAGCTCCGCGATGCGCTCGGGATGGCTGACGTGCGCCTGGTACTTCGTGATCTTCGAGAAGATCGGGAGCTGGTCGGTCTCCTGGAAGCCGCCGAGGCCCGTGCCCATGCTGCCGGCCTCGGGCGTGATCGCGACGACCGGGGAGTGGGCCCAGTACGCCGCGGCGATCGCCGTCACGAAGTTCGTGATGCCGGGACCGTTCTGTCCGATGCAGACGCCGTGGCGGTTCGTCACGCGGGCGTAGCCGTCGGCCATGTGCGCCGCGTTCTGCTCGTGGGCGACCGAGATGAAGCGGATGCCGGCCGCCGGAAAGATGTCGAGAGCGTCCATGTAGGCCGAACCGACGATGCCGAACACGTGCTCGACGCCGTGGGCGACCAGGGTCTCGACAAAGGCCTCACTCGCGGAAATCAGGGCCATGGGGCGCACTCCTCGCTGCTCGCGAGCGAGCATATTCCGAGCAGCGAGGGCAAAGCAAGCCAGAGACCCGCGTCGGAATCGTGTTAGGATCCCGCGCATGACGCAAACCGGCGAAGCCCGCTATGACAGCATCGTAGTCGGTAGCGGAGCAGCCGGCGGGACGCTCGCTCGCGAGCTCGCGTTGCGGGGCCAGAGGGTCCTGGTTCTCGAGCGGGGGAAGGGAGAGCCGGACCCCGACTCGAAGATCGAGCCCGCAGGGAAGGCAAATCTCGTCTTCATCGGTCGCGGAGTGCCGATCGCGCGCGGGATCGGCGTCGGCGGAACGACGATGCTGTTCTTCAATACGATGTGGGATCCGCCGTTCGACTACTTTCGATCACTCGGAATCGACCTCACAGCCGAGGCCGAGGAGGCTCGGAAGGAACTGCCCGTCGCACCGCTCTCCGACGAGCTCATGGGCCCGGTCGCGCGACGGGTCATGCAGAGCGCCCGCGAGCTCGGCTACGACTGGAACAAGCTCGACAAAGCCATCTTCCAGGATCGATGCGCGCCCGGACGCTATCCCCACAGAGCGCGGTGGAACAGCCGCTACTACCTCGAGGAAGCCGTCGCCCACGGCGCCCGGGTCGTCGCCGGAGCCGAGGTCCAGAGGATCCTGCTCGACGGCAGGCGCGTACGGGGAGTCGTCTACACCGAAAAAGGAGAGCGGCGGGAGGCGTCTGCGGAGCGGGTCGTCACGGCCGCGGGTGGCATCGGCTCGCCGCAGCTGCTCCAGGCGAGTGGGATCGGGTCCGTGGGCCAGGGCTTCTTCTGCGATCCACTCATCGTCATCATGGGAACCGCCGCGGGCGTCGAGAACGTCGGGGAGTTTCCGATGGCGGCGGGGGTCCACCTCGAGGAAGAGGGCACCATGATGACCGACCTGCCGCTTCCCGGGGCGACCTATGGGATGATGGCTGCGACGGCGCTGCGCTTCGATCGGCTCCTCGCGCACTCGAGCACGCTCGCGGTGATGGTCAAGATTCGCGACGACATCGCGGGTCGCGTGAGTGCCCGGAAGCTGCGCCGGATCTTCGGGCCGGACGAGCGCGCCAAGCTCGCGAGTGGCTATCGGCGCGCGAGCGAGATCCTGCGACACGCGGGGGCGACGAAGATCTTCAAGAGCCGCGTGGTGGCGGCGCATCCCGGTGGAACGGTCCGGATCGGAGAACACGTCGATGCGAACCTGCAGACCGGGGTCGCGGGCCTGTACGTCTGCGACTGCTCGGTGATCGCCGACCCCTGGGGCCTTCCCCCGGTGCTCACCCTCATCAGTCTCGCCAAGCGCCTCGCCAAGCACCTGGCCTGACGTTCCCGGTCGGCTCAGAACGCGCGCGCGGGGCGCTTCTCCGCGTAGTCCGCGTAATGCGGCTCGTAGATCAACGACTGGATCCACGCGGAGAGATCGTCCGGCCTCTTTTCGCGGGCCAGACCCTGTTCGTAGGCGATCTCCGCCACCGCCCGCGCGATCGTCGCCGACGCCGACCGGATGCTGGACAGGGCCGGAAAGATGCGGCCCTGCTCGAGATCGTGCTCCGACGCGAGGCCCGCCAAAGCCACGGCCGCGGCCATGAACATCTCGTCGGTGACCTTGCTTGCGCGACTGGCGAGCACCCCCAGGCCGATGCCCGGGAAGACGTAGGCGTTGTTCGCCTGACCGGAGACGAAGGTCCGGCCCGCGTAGGTCACCGGTGCGAAGGGGCTTCCGCTCGCGAAGACGGCCCGTCCCCCCGTCCAGACGTACGCCTGCTCGGCGGTGCACTCCGCCATCGAGGTCGGGTTCGACAGCGCGAAGAGGATGGGCCGGTCGTTGAGCCGCGCCATGTCCTCGACGATCGCCTGGGTGAACATCCCGGGCTGGCCCGAGGCGCCGACGAGCACCGTGGGCCGCACCGCCTCGACGGCGCCGCGCAGGTCGGGCGCCGGCGCGTGGTCGTGGGCGTACGGAATCTTGTGCTCTTCCAGATCGCGGCGGCTCTTCACCACCAGGCCGCGGGAGTCGACGAACCAGCAACGGCTGCGGGCCGCGTCCGGCGTGAGCCCCTCCTCCACCATGCCACTCACGACGAGGTCCGCGATGCCGACGCCCGCCTCGCCGGCCCCCAGGAACAGGATCATCTGGTCGCGCAGCGCGCCTCCGCGGATGCGCAGCGCCGAGTGAAGGCCGGCCAGCACGACGCTCGCCGTGCCCTGGATGTCGTCGTTGAAGCAGCAGAGCACGTCCCTGTACTTCCGGAGCAGCGGAAACGCGTTTCCGTTGGAGAAGTCCTCGAACTGGAGCAGGACGTCGGGGTATCGCTTCCGGACCGCCTGGACGAACTCGTCCACCAGATCGTCGTAGTCGGCCCCCTGGAGGCGGGTCTGGGGAAGCCCGATGTACAGCGGGTCGTCCAGCAGCGCCTCGTTGTTCGTGCCCACGTCCAGCGTCACGGGGAGGCATTGCGCCGGGGGAATTCCCGCGCAGGCGGTGTAGAGGGACAGCTTGCCCACCGGGATGCCCATCCCGTTGGCCCCCAGATCCCCGAGGCCCAGGATCCGCGAGCCGTCGGTGACGACGATGACGCGTACGTGCTTCTGCGGCCAGTTGCCCAGGACCTCCGCGACGCGGCCGCGATCTTCGGCCGAGACGTACACGCCCCGGGGCCTGCGGTAGATGTGCCCGTAGGCCTCGCAGGCCTCGCCCACCGTCGGCGTGTAGATGATGGGCATCATCTCTTCGATGTGATCGATCACCATGCGGTAGAAGAGCGTCTCGTTCCGGTCGTGCAGGGCCGTCATGAAGACGTACTTCTCGAGGTCGTCGTGTTGCCGGTGAAAGTTCTCCAGCGCCCGCGCGACCTGTTCATCCTGCGTGAAGGCGCGGGGGGGCAGGAGGCCGCGGAGACCCAGGGCGTCTCGCTCGTGCTCCGTAAAGGCGGTGCCCTTGTTGAGGACGGGATCTTGCAGCAGGCTCAATCCCCCGGGCATTCCCGGAGGGGGCTTCGACTTCGTCATGGCATAGCTCCTCGTTGCCCCGTCGGCCGGATCCAGACGCCCGGCCTTTGCGTCAAACCGCATTCCATCGAACCCACCCCGTGTGCCGCGGAGTCTATATCATGCAAGCCGCTCGGGTGAGCCCCGGGGCGGCAGCCGCAGGGATGCTCCACGATCGAACGGTGACGGCGTGCGGTGACGGCGTGAGATGGAAGTACGAGAAGGGGCTCCACGACCTCGGAAACGGCGCCTACGCCTGGCTGGCGCCGGACGGCTCCTGGGGATGGAGCAACGCGGGCCTGATCGTCGACGACGGCGAGTCGCTGCTGGTCGATACGCTCTTCGACCTGCGGCTCACGCGGGAGATGCTCGACGCCATGCGGGCGGCCGAGCCGAAGGCGGCGGGCCGGATCGGCGCCCTCGTCAACACCCACGCCAATGGCGACCACTGCCACGGCAACCAGCTCGTCGAGGGGGCCGAGATCATCGCCACGAGCGCGGCGGCTCAGGAGATGGCGGAGCTGCCGCCGGAGGCGATGGCGGGCCTCATGAAGGCGCTGGCTGACGATCCCAGCCCGCTCGGCCGCTACTTTCGTCACTGCTTCGGGGCGTTCGAGTTCGAGGGGATCCGGCACACGCCGCCGACGCGCACCTTTGTCGGGCAGACGACACTGCAGGTCGGCGCCAAGTCGGTCGAGCTGATCCAGGTCGGCCCCGCCCACACCCGGGGCGACGTGCTGGTTCACGTGCCGGACGACCGCACCGTCTTCACCGGCGACATCCTGTTCATCGACGGCACCCCCATCATGTGGGCGGGGCCGGTCGCGAACTGGATCGACGCCTGCCGCCGCATCGAGGCGATGGACGTCGAGACCGTCGTGCCCGGCCACGGCCCCATCACCGACGAGCGCGGCGCCGCCGCCGTGCGGGGCTACCTCGAGTACGTCCGGGACGAGGCGCGCAAGCGCTACGACGCCGGCCTCGACGCCTTCGAGGCCGCGCAGGACATCGCGCTGGGGGACTACGCCGCCTGGGGCGACGCCGAGCGCATCGTCGTGAACGTCGACCGGCTCTACCGGGAGTTCTCGGGCGACGACTCGGCGCCCGACATCGCGACGCTCTTCGGCCGCATGGCCGAGCTGGGAGGCTTCTGATCGCGAGTCAGGGGATCCGGGGCGTGGTAGGCTGAGAACGTCACCCGCGGCTGGCCGGCGGGCCATCCCAGGGCCGCCGCGTGCTCGCCGAGACCGTGCGGAAGAGGAGATCAAGCCGTGAACTTCGATTTCTCCGAGGACCAGAAGCTCCTTCAGAAGACCGCTCGGGACTTCCTGGAGGAGCACTCGCCCCTGAGCGTGTGCCGCGCGGTGCTGGAATCCGACCAGCCGTACGCGCGCGACCTGTGGAAGAGCGCCGCCGAGCTGGGCTGGCTGGGCACGGTGATCCCCGAGGAGTTCGGCGGAGCCGGCTTCGGCGCCCTCGAGCTGGCGGTGATCGCCGAGGAGGTGGGCCGGGCGCTCGCCCCGATCCCCTTCTCGTCGAGCGTGTACATGGCCACCGAGGCGCTGCTGCTCGCGGGCTCGCCCGAGCAGAAGCAGAAGCACCTGCCGCGGCTCGCCGCGGGCGAGAGCATCGGAACCTTCGCGCTCGCGGAGAAGCCGGGCCAGAACGCCGCCGAAGCCGTGGAGACGCGCTTCGAGCGCGGCCGGCTCAGCGGCTCGAAGCTCCCGGTGCCGGACGGCGACGTGGCCGACTTCGCCGTCGTCGCCGCGCGCACGGGGAAGGGCGTGTCGCTGGTGCTCGCGGACCTCGGCGCGGACGGCGTCGAGGCGCGGGCACTCGCGTCCTTCGACCCGAGCCGCTCCCAGGCGCGCCTCCGCTTCGAGAACGCGCCGGCGGAGCTGCTGGGCGGCGAGGGCGAGGGCGCCGCCCTCGCGGAGCGGCTCCTCGACCGCGCCGCCGTGCTCATGGCCTTCGAGCAGCTCGGCGGAGCCGCGCGCGCTTTCGAGATCACCAAGGAGTTCACCCTGGGGCGTTACGCGTTCGGGCGGCCGATCGCCTCCTTCCAGGTCCTCAAGCACCGGCTCGCCGACCTGTGGTGCGACATCGAGCTCACCCGCTCGAACTGCTACTACGGCGCCTGGGCCCTCTCGAACGACGAGGACGAGCTCGGCAGCGCGGCGTGCATCGCCCGGATCGCCGCGTGCGACACTTTCGCGGCGATGAGTGAGGACATGATCCAGATGCACGGGGGGGTCGGATACACCTGGGAGTACGACTGCCATCTCTTCTACCGCCGCGCGAAGTGGCTGTCCGCGGTGCTCGGCAACCCCTCGAGCTGGAAGCACAAGCTCATCGACCGGCTGCGCGCGCGGCCCGCCTGACGTCACTTCTCATGACCGGCGCACGGCATCCGCCGCGCGCAGGAGGGACAGCATGGACTTCAACGATACCCCCGAGGAAGCCGCCTTCCGCGCCGAGGCCCGCGCCTGGCTCGAGGCCAACGCTGCGTACAAGAACCCGGACGCGCCGGGCCAGGACCCGCTCGGCGAGCGCATCGACGACGCCACGCTCCGGGCGGCCCAGGCCTGGCAGAAGAAGAAGGCGGACGCCGGCTGGGCCTGCATCCGCTGGCCCGCGGAGTACGGAGGCCGCGGCGCCACGGCGATCCAGGGCGTGATCTGGGGCCAGGAGGAAGCAAAGTTCGAGACGCCGCCCAACATCTTCTCGATCGGCCACGGCATGTGCGGGCCGACGATCATGGCCCACGGCACGCCGGAGCAGAAGCAGAAGTGGCTGCCCCGGATGCTCTCGGGCGAGGACATCTGGTGCCAGCTCTTCAGCGAGCCGTCTGCCGGCTCCGACCTGGCGGGCCTGCGCATGACCGCGGTGCGGGACGGCGACGACTGGGTCGTGAACGGCCAGAAGATCTGGACGACCGGCGCCCAGTTCTGTGACTGGGGCATCATCGTGGCCCGCCACGATCCGAGCGCTCCGAAGCACGCGGGGCTCACCTTCTTCGTGGTCGACATGCGCGCGCCGGGCACCGAGATCCGGCCGATCACGCAGATCAACGGCGGGCAGGGCTTCAACGAGGTCTTCTACACCGACGTCCGGATCCCGGACTCCTATCGCCTCGGCGAAGTCGGCGACGGCTGGCGGGTCGCGATCACGACGTTGATGAACGAGCGCGCTTCCATCGGCGGCATGACCGGCGGCGGCGGCGGCATCGGCGACCTCCTGCGGCTGGCTTCCGATCTCGAGATCGAAGGCGCACCGGCCATCGAAGACCGCGCGGTGCGCGAGAAGCTCGCCGGCTTCTACGTGCGCTCGAAGGGCGTCGAGCTCACGGGGCGACGCACGCTGAGCGCGCTCTCCCAGGGGAAGATGCCGGGGCCCGAGGCGAGCCTGATGAAGCTCGTCGCGACCCGGCTGATCCAGGAGATCGCGGAGTACGCCGTGGAGATCCAGGGCGCGGCGGGAGCCACCACCGACGCCGAGTCCACGCCCCAGGCGGGCCGGTGGCAGGAGCGCTATCTCGCGATCCCGGGCCTGCGCATCGCCGGGGGCACGGACGAGGTGCTCCGCAACATCATCGCCGAACGCGTGCTGCGGCTGCCGCCGGAGATGCGAATGGACAAGGACGTCGCCTACAAGGAAGTCCCGACGGGGCCGCCGAACACCTGAGCCACGACCGGCGACGGCGCGGTTTCGCGAGCGCGGGCGGCGGGCGGGCGGCCCGAAACCCGTTCAGGAGGTCGCGAATGCGATACCTGCACACGATGGTGCGCGTCTCGAACCTGGAGGAGTCGCTGGACTTCTTCTGCAACCAGCTCGGCCTCG
>JAOTUO010000005.1 GCA_029863845.1 Myxococcales bacterium | reverse complement strand
GGGCCGGAATCCTCTTTCGGGGGGATCCGCAATTACACGCTCGGCATCTGGCTCTGATCGATGAACGCGACGCCGATGCCTGGAAAGGTGCGGTGGAGGTCGTCGAGCAACGCCGAGATGCTCCCGCCCCTGCTCATGTCGATGTAGTAGGTCGCCTCCAGGGTGCCGTCGCGGGCGTCGACTCGACGAAGGTCGCCGGTCGCCACGTGCCGTACGATGACGTCGTTCAGCGCCTCGAGGGGCTGCTCGCTGCCCTCCTGGCCCGACCAGTCGACCGACAGATAGAGGTTGCGGCTCTCGCGGCCGGTCCGCGCCCAGCGCAGCAGGGCCACGGCGCCCATGATGACGAGGCCGGCCATGACCGTGGCATACATCTGGTCCGCGCCCAGCCCGAGCCCGATGGCGATGGCCATGAACAGGTACGCCAGCTCCTCCGGCTCCTTGATCGGCGTGCGGAAGCGGACGATCGACAGCGCTCCCACCAGGCCCAGGGAGAGCGCCAGCGACGACTTCACGACCGTGATGATCAAGACCGTCGTCATGACGATGAACGGAAAGACCTGGGCGAACTCGTCGCGGTTGGAGAGCGTCGAGCCGAAGCGTTGAAAATGCCAGCGGAGGATCAGGGCGAGGACGAGGCCCACCGAGAGGTGGATCAGGAGGGCCACCAGCGACAGCGGCGCGCCCGCCGGCAGGTTGAGGCTGAACTGTTCCATGGACGCGACTCGCCCCCGTGTCGGGCGAACCCCGACAAGGCGGGGAGTATAACCAAGGCCTCGCCGCCGCCTAATCCGGCTCGAGCCCGCAGCCGCGAATCTTCTGGAGCAGCGTCTTGTAGCTGACGCCCAGCAGGCGCGCCGCCCGCTTGCGGTTCCATTGGGTGTGCTGGAGCGCGCGCCCGATCGTCTCGCGCTCCGCCTCCAGGGCGACGCGCCGCCCGACCTCGCGCAGGGGGATGTCGCCCGCCTGGGCCTCGATCTCCTGGATGAGGTGGGCCAGCTCGCGCCCCGGCGGCCCACCGGTGGATTGCCCGCTCTGGATCTCCCGGAGGATCGAGTCCTCGCTCTCCAGCACGATGATGCGCTTGATCATGTTCTCGAGCTCGCGGACGTTTCCGGGAAACGCGTAGTGCTGCAAGGCGTTCATGAGCCGTGTGCTGAGGCGCGGGACGGGCCGGCGGTAGCGGGCTGGGAAGCGGCGCAGGAAGCTCTCGACCAGAATCGGGATCTCTTCGCTCCGCTCGCGGAGAGGCGGGACCCAGAGGCTGACGACGTTGAGGCGGAAGAAGAGATCCTCGCGGAAGCGCCCTTCGCGCACCATCTCGTCCAGCTTGCGGTTGGTCGCGCAGATGACGCGGACGTCGACCCGGACTTCCCGGTTTCCGCCGAGGCGGGTGAACTCACCGTCCTGGAGGACCTGGAGCATCTTCCCCTGCAGCGCGGCGCTCATCTCTCCGATCTCGTCGAGGAAGATCGTGCCCTGGTGCGCGAACTCGAATTTGCCCTGCTTGCGGGAGCCCGCGCCCGTGAACGATCCCTTTTCGTAGCCGAACAGCTCGCTCTCCAGCAGATCTTCGGGGAGCGCGGCGCAGTTCACCTTGACGAAGGGCCGGCTGACCCGCGCCGAGACCTCGTGGGCGGTGCGCGCCACCACCTCCTTGCCCACGCCGCTCTCGCCCTGGATCAGGATCGTCACGTCGGTGTCGGCGACCTGGTCGAGCACCGCGCGGATCCGCTGCATCGGCGGGCTCGCCCAGACGAAGGCGTCGCGACCGCCTGCGAAACCGGCCGCCAGCGCCTCGCGCTCGCGCTCGAGGGCCTTCTTCTCCAGAACCTTCTCGAGGGTGAGCTCGAGCTCGTCCTCATCGAAGGGCTTGTTCAGGTAGTCGGCGGCGCCGAGCTTCATCGCCTCGACGATCGTGCTCGCCTTGCCGACCACCGAGAGCATGATGACGGGCGTCTCCTCGTCGAGCGCGCGGATCCGCCGCAGCGTCTCGATGCCGTCGACGCCGGGCATCATCACGTCGAGAATGATCAGGTCCGGCGCGGCGCCGCCCTCGAGCAGGGCCAGGGCCCGCCGGCCGTCCTCGGCGGTGTCGACGTCGTAGCCCTTGAGCTCGAGGAGATTCGCGAGGTACGTGCGGATGGCTTCCGCGTCGTCCACCACCAGCACCCGGAAGCGCTGCGGGGGTGTCTTCTTCGTTGCCTTGCCGGCCGGCCGCTGCGCCCGCTTCCGCTGCTGCGCCACGACTAGGCCTCGCTCGCGTCGCCGGGGGGCGGCTCGTCGCCACCCATCGGCAGGGTGAAGGTGAAGCGGGCGCCGCCGCCCGGTCGGTCCGAGACGCCGATCGTCCCGCCGTGGGCCTCGACCAGGCGTCGGCAGATCGCGAGCCCGAGGCCGAGGCCCCCGGCGCGGGCCTCGTCGCCGGCCCGCACGTAGGGCTCGAAGATGCGCTCGCGATCCTTCGGCTCCACGCCCGGCCCGTCGTCGGACACGCGCACCTCGACGAAACGCCGTTCCGAGGGCGCGCCGGGGGGCGGCACACGGGTCTCGATCTCGATCGTCGCGCCGGGGCTCGAGTACTTGATCGCGTTGCCGACGAGGTTCGTCAGGATCTGCCCGACCCGCAGGCGATCGAAGCGAGCGAGACGGGCGTCGGGGGCCACGTCGATGCGCAAGCGCAGGTCGCGATCCTCGAGCAGCGGCCGCAGCAGCTCCAGCACGCCGTCGATCGCCTCGGCCAGAGAACCGTGGCACACCTCCAGGACATCGCCGCCCTTCGCCTCGCGAGAGGCCGCCAGCAGGTTGCCGATGAAACGGTTCAGGCGCTCGCAGCTCTTCGTGCTCTCTTCGAGGAAGCCCCGCTGCTCCTCGGTGAGGGGTCCCACCTCCTCGGTGAGCAGGAGCCGGTTGTAGCCTCCGATCACGGTGAGTGGAGTGCACAGCTCGTGGCTCACCACCGTGAGCAGCTCCTCGCGTTCGGCCTGCTCGCTGCGCAAGCGCTCGCGGAGCGTCGCCAGCTCGCGATTGCCACGATGCAGATCCTGGCCCGCGCGCAACAGCTCCTGCTCCACCTGCCGGACGTGGGTCACGTCCTGGATCAGCCAGACCTCGGCCGCAGCGAAGGGCTCCAGACCGGCCGGGCGGCAGATCACGGAGCGCCGCTGGCCGTCGGGGCGGGTCAGCGCGCACTCCACGGCCCGCGGAGCGGTGGGGTCGGGCCGGCCGCTGCCCGTGTCGGCGAAGGCGTCGCCCAGGGGTACGCCCACCAGCACTTCGGCGGACTGCACCCCCGACATCTCGATCAGGCGCGCGTTCACCCACTCGATCCGCCGGTTTCGGACCCAGGCGAGCCCGTCCGACATGGCCGCGGCGAGGTGGCGGACGAGCGTGTCGTCGGGCTCGGCGCTCCTCTCCCACTCCGCGGCCTGGCTCATCCCGCCCCCTTCGCTGCCCAGCACGCCGGCCCAGGTGGTAAGGTCTCCGCGAGCGCAGCTCGGGCCCGCGTCCCCACTTCTCTCATCGTTTTGATCGAGGGCCACCTTTAACGGAAAATCCCTGCGGAGACGGATGCTTGGCCGCTGACCCGCTCGCAGCCGACCGCCGGCGCATCGACTTCCTGGTCCACGAGATCGATCGCCACAACCGCCTGTACTACCTCGACGACCGGCCGGAGATCTCCGACGCCGAGTACGACCGGCTGCTGCGCGAGCTGCGCGAGCTCGAGCACGCCCATCCCGAGCTGCGCCGGCCCGACTCGCCGACACAGCGCGTGGGAGCGCCGCCCTCCGAGGGCTTCGCCGAGGTGCGCCACCTTGTCCCGATGCTGTCCCTGGACAACGCCATGGATGCGGACGAGATGCGCAGCTTCGACGATCGCGTCCGCCGCGAGCTGGAGCACGAGGAGCCCATCGAATACCTGGGAGAGCCCAAGCTGGACGGCGCCGGCGTGGAGCTCGTGTACGAGACCGGACGCCTGACTGTCGGATCGACTCGCGGCGACGGCCATGTCGGCGAGGACGTCACCGCGAACCTTCGGCTGTGCCCGAGCATCCCGCTCGTGCTGGCGACCCGCAGCCCCGTACCCGAGCGCGTATCGGTCCGGGGCGAGGTGATCCTGCCGATCGCGCGCTTCGAACGGCTGAACGAGCGGCGACTCGAGCGCGGGCTGGAGCCCTTCGCCAATCCGCGCAACGCGGCGGCGGGCGCGCTGCGGCAGCTGCACGACATCGACACCCGGCGCTTGCGCTCGCTGGAATTCCGCGCCTACGCGATCGGCGAGGGCGCGCCCGATGACGTGACCACCCAGGCGGGGATCCTCGCGACGCTGGAGGCCTGGGGCTTCGGCGTCAGCCCGGAGAGCGAGACGTGCCGGGGGGTCGATGCCCTGATTGCGTACCACGAGCGCAGGCTCGCGGCCCGCGACCGCATGCAGCTCGAGATCGACGGCAGCGTGGCCAAGGTGAACCGCCGCGACTACCAGGCGGAGCTCGGCACCCTGACCCGCTCGCCGCGCTGGGCCATCGCCTTCAAGTTCCCACCGCAGCAGGAGACCAGCGTCGTAGAGGCCATCGAGGCCCAGGTCGGCCGCACCGGGGCGCTCACGCCGGTGGCTCGCCTGAAGCCGGTCCGCGTGGGGGGCGTCACCGTCACCTACGCCTCGCTCCACAATCAGGACGAGATCGACCGCAAGGACGTGCGGGTGCACGACACGGTGGTCGTCCAGCGCGCGGGTGACGTGATCCCGCAGATCGTGAAGGTCGTGCTCTCCAAACGGCCGCGCCGGACGCGGCGCTACCGCCTCCCCGCTCGCTGCCCGGTGTGCCGCGCGGAGACGCTGCGCCTCGAAGGCGAAGCGGTGACGCGCTGTCCCAACCTCGACTGCCCCGCCCAGCTCAAGAACAACCTGCGCCACCTGGCCAGCCGCGGCGCGCTGGACGTGGAGGGGCTGGGCGACAAGCTCGTCGACCAGCTCGTCGAGCGTGGCCTCGTCCGCCGCTTCTCGGACGTGTTCCGGCTCGACGCGGAGACGCTGGCGGGCCTGGAGCGCATGGGCGAGAAGTCGGCGGCGAACCTGGTGACCAGCCTGGAGCGTGCCAAGCGCACGAGCCTCGCCCGGTTCCTGATCGCGCTGGGCATCCGCGACGTGGGCGAGGGCGTGGCCGAGCTGATCGCCTCGCACTTCGGCGACCTGGATCCGATCCTGAAAGCGAGCCGCGAGGAGCTCGAGGCCATCCAGGGGGTCGGCCCGACGATCGCGGAGAGCGTCGAGCGATTCTTCGCGGATCCCCGCAACGCGGCGGAGGTCGGGGAGCTGCGCGATCTCGGCGTCCGCTGGGAGGTGTCGCCCCCGAAGCCGCGGGGCGACGGGCCCCTCGCCGGGAAGACCTTCGTGCTTACCGGAGGTCTCGCGGGCATGACGCGCACCCGGGCCCGCAAGCGCATCCAGGAGCTCGGCGGCAAGGTCACGTCCGCGGTCTCGAAGAAGACCGACTACGTGGTTGCCGGCGCCGACCCGGGCGGCAAGCTCGAGAAGGCGCAGCAGCTCGGCGTGGAGGTCCTCGACGAGGCGGCCCTCGAGAAGCTCCTGGGCGAGTAAGTAGCCGGCCGGGGCCGAAGGCGATCCCTCCGCGAATGGCTCGGCCCGGGCAGGTCGCCGGGCGGCCGGGGCCGAGGGCGATCCCTCCGCGAATGGCTCGGCCTGGGCAGGTGGCCGGGCGGCCGGGGCCGAGAGCGATCCCTCCGCGAATGGCTCGGCCGCCAACTTCTCGACAGGTAGCCAGGCGGCCGGGATCGACGGCGATCCCTCCGCGAGTGGCTCGGCCGCCAACTGCTCGACAGGTAGCCAGGCGGCCGGGATCGACGGCGATCCCTCCGCGAATGGCTCGGCCGCCAACTGCTGGACAGGTAGCCGGGCGGCCGGGGCCGAGGGCGATCCCTCCGCGAATGGCTCGGCCGCCAACGAGCGGCGAGGTTTGCGGACAGGAAATCACCCGGGCGGGACGGGTCGCCGCACGGAGATCGAGGGCGGCCTGCGCTTGATTTCGCTGCGGGATCGCCCTCGGCCCCGGCCGTCGCATCGCACTGGCTTGTATCGGACGTGCTACGTGGACTTGGTTTCGCGCCGGAGGGCGAGGGCGCGGTTGTAGACGGCGCGCCGCGAGAAGCCGGCGGCGCGGGCGAGCCGGGCGGCGATGGCGCGCGCGCTCTCGCCGGCGGCGAATCCCGCCCGGATCGCCGCGTCGATCTCCGCCGGATCGGGCGCGGCGGCGCGCCCCGCCCCGCCGATCACGATCGTGATCTCCCCGCGCGCTCCCGCGGCGCAGCGCTCCGCGAGGTCGGGAAGCGGGCCCCGCAGCACCTCTTCGTGGAGCTTGGTCAGCTCGCGCGCCACGCAAGCCGGCCGCGGACCCAGGATCTCCGCGCAGCGGCGCAACGTCGCGGCCACGCGGCGCGGCGATTCGAAGAGCACCAGCGTCTCGGGACGCTCCCGCAGGCCCTCGAGGAGGGCATCGCGCGCGCCGGCGCGCCGGGGCAGGAAGCCCAGGAACGTGAACGGGGACGCCGGCAGTCCGGCGACCGCCAGGGCGCTCACGACGGCGGAGGCCCCGGGCACCGGGGTGACGCGGTGCCCGGCGGCCACGGCGGCCGCCACCAGCCGTTCGCCGGGGTCCGAGATCAGCGGCGTTCCCGCATCCGATACGAGGGCCACGGACCCGCCCCGCGCGAGCACGGCCAGGGTCTTCTCGACGCGCGCCGCCTCGTTGTGCGCGTGGAGCGAGACGGGGCGCGCCTTCACGCCGTGGCGATCGCAGAGCACGCGCGTGCGCCGCGTGTCCTCGGCCAGCACCAGATCGGCCTCGCCCAGCACCCGTAGCGCCCGGAGCGTCACGTCTTCCAGGTTCCCGATCGGCGTCGCGACGACGTGGAGTTCACCCAAGGCTACCCGGGTGCGCGCGGCTCGGGGTAGAGGCCGACGAGGCCCTCGGCCGAGGCGTCGCAGATTCCGCGCTCGGTGATCAGCGCCGTGACGAGCCGGGCCGGCGTCACGTCGAAGCCGTAGTTCGCGACGGGACTGCCCGGCGGCAGGATCGCCACCTCCACGACGCTGCCGTCGGCGGCGCGCCCGGCCACCACGCCGACCTCGCGCGCGGCGCGCTCTTCGATGGGGATCGCGGCGCCGTCGGCGAGATCCCAGTCGATCGTCGACGAGGGCAGCGCCACGTAGAAGGGAATGTCGTTGTCACGGGCGGCCAGCGCCTTGAGGTAGGTGCCGATCTTGTTGCAGACGTCGCCCGTCGCGGTCGTTCGGTCGCTGCCCGTGATGCACAGGTCCACGAGGCCGCGCTGCATCAGGTGTCCGCCGGCGTTGTCGACGATCACGGTATGCGGAACCCCGTGCTGCCCGAGCTCCCAGGCCGTGAGGCTCGCCCCCTGGTTGCGCGGCCGCGTCTCGTCGACCCAGACGTGGAGCGGAATCCCCCGCTCGTGCGCGCGGTAGACGGGGGCCAGCGCCGTGCCCCAGTCGACGGTCGCGAGCCAACCGGCGTTGCAGTGAGTCAGCACGTTCACGGCGCCCCGGCTGCCGCGCCGCTCGAACGCCTCCTCGATCACGCGCAGCCCGTGCTCGCCGATGGCGCGGCAGCTGCGAACGTCGTCTTCGGCGAGCTCCGCGGCGCGGGCGTAGGCGCGGCGCTCCCGCTCGGCGGGCGCGGCCGCGTCGAGCGCGGCGCCCATCGCGTCGAGCGCCCAGCGCAGGTTCCGCCCCGTGGGCCGCGTGGCCAGAAGCGTCTTGCAGGCGGCCCGGAGGGCGGCGTCGGAGGGGTCCGTGCGCATCCGGAGACAGACGCCGTAGGCGGCGGTCACGCCGATCAGGGGCGCGCCCCGGACCCTCATGCGGACGATGGCCTCGACGGCGGCGTCGAGGCTCTCGAGCCGGGTCGTGACGAACTCGAAGGGCAGGCGCGTCTGGTCGATGATGCCGACGGTCCGGGCGTCGTCCTCCACCCAGATCGAGCGATACGCGTCGCCTCCGACCTTCATGGCGGGCGGGGAGCTACTCTCCCGCGAACTCGCACAGCGACACCAGCGTATGTCCGGTGGCTTCGATGCGCCGGCGGCCCCCGAGGTCGGGGAGGTCGATGACGACGGCGCAGCCCGCGACCGTGCCCCCGACCCGCTCGACGATGCGGATCGTGGCCTCGGCGGTGCCGCCCGTGGCGATCAGGTCGTCCACCACCAGGACGCGCTCGCCCGAGCCGATCGTGTCGGTGTGGATCTCGACGCCGTCACTTCCGTACTCCAGGTCGTAATCGGCGCCGATGGTGTCCCAGGGCAGCTTCCCCTTCTTGCGCACGAGCACGAAGCCCGCGCCGAGGGCGACGGCGACGGCGCCGCCGAGGATGAAGCCGCGCGCCTCGATCCCCGCGACCTTCTGGATGCCGAGGCCCCGGAACGGCCCGGCGAGCTGCTCCACCGCCGCCCGCATTCCCTGCGGATCCTGGAGCAGCGTCGTGATGTCGCGAAACAGGACGCCCCGCTTCGGGTAGTCCGGGATGGTGCGGATCAGCGACTTGATGGTCATGAGCTCACCTCGGAGCCGGTTCGAGCGCCGAGAGCGCGACCGGCCACGGCCTCGAGCTTTCGCACGAGGTCCGGGTCGCGCGCATCGGGCGGGGTGATCAGCGCGTTCTCGAGCGCCCGGTCGCAGCCCTCGGGACAGGGAGGCCTCCCGGCCGCGAGGCGTCCGCCCACGGTGGTGACGAGCTCGCGGGCGTGGCCGGCATTGCTCGTGAGCACGTGCACGATGTCCGCCACCTTCACGTCATCGTGTCGGGGGTGCCAGCAGTCGTAGTCGGTCACCATGGCGACGGTCGCGTAACAGAGCTCCGCCTCGCGCGCGAGCTTGGCCTCGGGCATGTTGGTCATCCCGATCACGTCGCAGCCCCAGCGGCGGTAGAGCTCCGACTCGGCGAGGCTCGAGAACTGGGGTCCTTCCATGACGAGATAGACGCCGCCGCGCACGGCGCGTATCCCGGCCTCGCGCGCGGCGTCCTCGAGCGCGTCTCCGAGACGGCGGCAGACCGGGCGCGCCATCGAAACGTGAGCGACGACGCCCTTCGTGAAGAAGCTCTTCGCCCGCGAGAAGGTGCAGTCGACGAACTGGTCCACGAGCACGAAGGTGCCCGGGGGCAGGTCCTCTCGCAGCGACCCGCAGGCGCTGATCGAGATCAGATCCGTGACTCCGGCGCGCTTGAGGACGTCGACGTTCGCGCGGTAGTTGATCTCCGAAGGCGAGATCCGGTGACCGCGCCCGTGCCGCGGCAGGAACACGAGGCGAAGGCCGCCCAGCTCGCCGATCAGCAGCTCGTCGGACGGGGCGCCGAAGGGCGACTCGAACTTCTCCCAGCGCGCGCCCTCGAGGCCGTCGAGCTCGTAGACGCCGCTGCCGCCGACGATGCCCAGGACGGGCTCCAATCGCTTCTCCGGGCTCGGCATGCGTCTCCCGTCCGACTGCGTTCGCCTTCGGCTCGCTGCGCGGCCTCGGGCCCTGCCGGCCCCCTGCGCGGGTACGCTACGCTGCCGGCGCCCCGGTCCCGGGGAGATTCCCGATGAGCCGAGACCGACGCGCCCTCGGAGCCGCCGGCGAAGTCCGGGCCGCGGCGTACCTCGCGCAGCGAGGTTATCGCATCGTCGATCGAAACGTTCGGGCGGGCGGAGTCGAGATCGACATCGTCGCGCGGCGCGGCCGCCTCGTGGTGTTCGCCGAGGTGAAGACCCGGCGCTCCCGCGCCCTCGGCGCCCCCGAGGCGGCGGTGGACGCGCACCGGCAGGCGCGCCTCGTTCGCGCCGCGGCCGCCTGGCTGCGCGCGCATCCCGGCCTCGCCCGCCGCATGCGCTTCGACGTGATCGCGTGCGAGCCCGCCGCCGGAGGCACGGGCGACGGCTGGCGGGTACGCCACATCGAGGGCGCCTTCGACGCCAACGGTTAGGGCTTCTCGGGCGACTCCGCCGGGGCGTCGGTGGCGGCTTCGGCGGCGGCCCGGGCTTCCTCGAGGGCGACCGCCTCGTCGGCGGTTCCGGGGGCGGCTTCGTCCGGCACGATGAGAGCGCTCAGATCGCGGATCTTGGTGCGCAGGCGCGCCTTCTTGCCTTTCAGCTCGCGCAGGTAGTAGAGGCGGGCGCGCCGCACGTGACCGCGCTGCTTGATCTCGATGCGCGTCACCGTCGGCGACTCGACGGGGAACACCCGCTCCACGCCGACTCCGTAGGACACCTTCCGGACCGTGAACGTCGCCGACCGGCCGCCGCCACGCCGGCTGATCACGACGCCTTCGAAGACCTGGATCCGCTCCTTGTCGCCTTCCCGGATCCTCACGTGCACCCGAACGGTGTCGCCCGAACGGAACGGCGGGAGATCCCTGCGAGGGGCCTCCCGAAACACGGCATCCATGTGGTTCATGACTCATCCTCTTTGCGTTCGGACCCGAGCAGATCCGGGCGACGACGCCGGGTGAACTCGCCGGCCCGCTCGGCGCGCCAGCGGGCGATCGCGGCGTGGTCTCCGCCGCAGAGCACCTCGGGCACCTTCAGACCGCGGAACTCCGCGGGGCGCGTGTACTGGGGACCTTCCAGCAGTCCGCGCTGAAACGACTCGCTGCTCGCCGACTCGGGGTTTCCCAGCACGCCGGGCAGGAGGCGCACGCTCCCCTCGATCACAGCCATGGCGGGCACCTCGCCGCCCGAAAGCACGTAGTCGCCGATCGAGAACTCCGCGTCCACCGCCAGATCGATGGCGCGCTGATCGACTCCCTCGTAGCGACCGCAGACCAGCACCAGATGCTCCTCTTGCGCCAGATCCCCGAGCCCCGCCTGGTCGAGCCTTCGACCCTGCGGCGACAGCAGCACCACCCGCGCACGTCGCTCCGGCCCCTTGGGGCCGGCGAGCGCCTCGACCGCCGCCACCAGCGGCTCGGGCTTCATCACCATGCCCGGGCCGCCACCGTACGGCGCATCGTCGACGCTGTGGTGCCGATCCGCCGTCCATTGTCGCAGATCGTGCACCGCGATCCGCACGAGATCCCTCCGGACCGCGATTCCCACGAGCGATTCCCGAAGGAAGGCGTCGAAGAGCCCCGGAAAGATGGTGATCACGTCGATCCGAAGCATCCCCTTCGCCCCTCAGGCGGGTTCGAGGAGCCCGGGGATCACCTCGACCACGATGCGACGGCTTTCGATGTCCACCTCCCGCAGCAGGTCCCGCGCCGCCGGGATCAAGTGCTCGACGCCTCCTTCGCCCTCGATCACCAGCACGTCGGTTTCGCCGGTCGGCCAGATGCCGCGCACCACCCCGATTTCGCGCCCGTCGTCTCCTTCCACCCGGCAGCCCAGGAGCTGGTAGCCGTAGTACTCGCCCGGGGGCAGCGGCTCGAGCGCCTCCGGACCCGTCATCACCAGGCGACCTCGCAGCCGCTCCGCCGCATCGCGATTCGCGACGCCGACCAGCCCAATGCGAACCTCTCCGCGCCGCCCCGCTGCGGCGCTCACGACTTCGAACTCCACGGCCTCGGGATCGCGCTCGCTCTCGCCCAAGACGAGGCGCTCTTGCCTCAGCAGCTCGTCCGGCCCGTTGCCGAAGTACCGGACCCGCAGCTGACCGCGCAGCCCGTGGGCCCCGACCACGCTGCCCAGGGCCACGAAGCGGGGGTCAGTCGACGATGTCGAGGCGGCAGTTCTCTCCATGGCGCGACGCTCCGAGCACCGCGCGCATCGCCTTGGCCACGCGGCCCTGACGACCGATGACCCTCCCGCGGTCGTCCGGCGCCGTCTCCAGCTCGAGCAGGCGGCCGCCGTCGCGGACGTTGACGACGACGTCGTCGGGGTGGGACGTGATGACCTTCGCGATGAACTCGATCAGATCGGCCGGTTTGGGGCGTTCGGCCGTCATTGTGCGGCTGCTCCCGCGCCGCGCTTCCGCGCCCGCCGCACCAGCGAGCGGACCGTCGGGGTGAGCTGGGCGCCCTGGGCGAGCCACGCCTCGATGCGCTCGGTCTTGAGATCGACCTGCTCGCCCTGGAGACGCGGGTCGTAGGTCCCCAGAAACTCGAGGGCTCGGCCGTCCCGCGGGCGTCGCTCGTCGATGGCGACGACGCGGTAGAAGGGGCGCTTCTTGGCACCCACGCGCGCAAGGCGGATCTTCACCACGACTCGGGGAACCCTCCGGGGTAACGGGGGAAAGCGGCGCGAAAGCTAGGCGAGTCGCGTGGGGGGGTCAACCGCGGCGCCGCGGCGCGAGGCCCATGCGGCGCTGCTCCTTGGCTTCCGAGCACCTCGGACAGGCGTAGCGCACCTCGTGACGGGTCTGGAGCCGCTCGTAGCCCTGGTCGAGGGCCACCCGCCGGACCCGCGGCACGATCTCGCCGCAGAAGTCGCAGCTCTGGCCGCCGCTTCGCTCCCCGAGCGGGTCCCGGCCCTCCGGCCGGCCCGGCTGCGGGGTGGGTCCCTGTTCGCTAGGTGCGCCGTCACCCACGGTCCGAATCCTACCCCAACCGCAGCCACAGATCGGAGGGGGCGTCTCCCCCCAGCACGCGGCGCAGGGCCGCGAGGATCCGGGGCTTGGCCAGCTGGATCTCCTGACAGCGGACGCTGGAGTCGACGGTCACCTCCAGGACGCCGCCCCGAAGCGCGGTGGGCCGGCAGTGGTCCGCGATCTCAGGGCCCACGGCCTCGTCCCAGCGCTCCGCGATCCGCATCACGCGCGCCGTCTCGGTGAGACCGAGATCGCGCATCACGCGGGGCACGAGCGAGCCGATCGCTTCGAAGCGACTGTTCGACCGCCGCCTCACGGCGTCACCCTGCGTCCTCGTCGAGTAGCCGGAAGACGAGGCCCGTCGGCAACTTCGGGTAGAAGAAGGTCGACTTCTGCGGCATCACCTCGCCCGCCGCCGTGACGCGAAAGACGTCCTCCGGCGCCACCGGATTGAGATAGAGCGCGACGCTGCCGCGGCCGCTGCGCAGGTCGCGCGCCGTCTGGAGCGCGTCCTTCGGGTAGTCGACGGCGCCCTCGCGTACGGCGTCCGCGTCCAGTCCGAACACACCCGCGATGACGTCGCGGTGCACCACGCGCACCGTGAGCTCGTCCTTCCCGGACTCCGGCCGGGGCTTCGAGAAGATCCGCAGCCGCCCGGAGGCATCGTCGGCGGCGAAGGCGTGCCGGTCACTCAGCGGCGCCAGGCATTCGGCGAGGAGCGCGGGAATCGCCTCCGCGCTCGGGATGGGCACGGATCCTTCCGTCCATCCGGGCAGCCGCTCGGTCCAGGCGGCGTCGGTCGGCACCGCGCTCTTGAGGATGAGCCGATGGATCGGGAGCAGCAGACTGCCCGGCGCGAAGGCGTTGGCGAAGCAGGCCAGCATCCAATCCTGCGGACCGTCGCCGCCCCCTGTGCTTTCGTCGCGGTACTGGAGCGCGGTCTCGTAGCGGTGGTGCCCGTCGGCGATCACGACGGGCCGCTCCGACAGGAAGCGGCAGACCGCCTCGATCGGCGCGGGATCCTCCAGGCGCGTCAGCGTGTGGGTGCACGACGCGTCGCGCGCCTCGGCGACGGGCTCGGCCTCGAACGCCCGGCCGAGGGCGCTCTCGAGCTCCCGTTGCCGGTCCTCGTAGAGCACCAGCACGCTCGACAGATTGGCGCGTGCGGAGCGCAGCAGCTTCAGACGGTCCGCCTTCGGACCCGCGAGCGTGAGTTCGTGGGGGCGCACGATGCGTCGCGCGTAGTCCTCCAGGTGCAGCAACGCGAAGAAGGCCTCGCGGACGCGGGAGCTCCCATCCGGCGCGACAAAGCGCTGGCGCAGGCCGTAGAGGGCCGGGGTCGGGTCCCGGACCAGCACGGCGCTGCGCTGCCAGGCATCCAGCGTCCGTCGGATCTCCGCGTAATCCGTCGTGGCCTCCTGCTCGACCTCGCGAGTGAGCGTGAGGCGGATCGCGTTGTGGGGATCGCGATCGTAGTAGCTCGGGCGGTCGCCGGGCGCGATCACGTCGTAGGGCGGCGCGATCACGCGATCCAGGTCGACCCGTCCCGGGGCGTAGCGCAGGGCGCGAAAGGGGCGGATCCGCGTCACGAGGCGCCGATCTCCCGCAGCACCGACTCGAGCTTGGCGGCCGGGATCGCCCCCGACCGCAGCACGCGCAGCTCGTCACCCGTCACGTCCAGGACGGTGCTGGCCTCGCTGCCCCCGGATTCCGCCTGGTCGACATCGAGCATGCGGGGCTCCTCGTCTCCCGTGCCGCATGCCGCTCCGGCGGCGCCGCGCGTTCGCGCCGGCTCCTCCCCGCTCGCGTTGAGGCTGGTGGCCGTGATCGGGCCCACGCCTTCGGCGCGCAGGCGGCGGGCGATGGCCGCGGCCAAGGGGTGGGCGGAGCAGCGAACACCCACGGCGCCGTCTGCCCGAGCCACACCCGGCGCGAAGCGGCGACCGCAATTCAGGACCAGGGTGAGCGGACCGGGCCAGAACGCAGCCGCCAGGCGCTCCGCAGCCCGCCCGACCTCGAAGCCGAGCGGGTCGAGGTCTTCGAGGCTCTCGACGAGGATGGCGACCGGCTCCGACGCGTCGCGCCCCTTCCAGCGCCACAGCCGCTCGAGGGCGCGATCCGCCCCGGCATCGGCCCCGAGGCCCCAGACGGTCTCCGTCGGGTAGGCCAGAAGCCCTCCGTCGCGGACCCACGCGACGGCCTCGCCGATGGGATCGGGGATCACGGGGAGACGGCGCGCGCGGCGATGTCGCGCCGCAGGTGCACGCCCTCGAAGCGGATGCGGTCGGCGGCCGCGTAGGCGCGGGACCGCGCCTCGGCGACCGTGGCACCGCGCGCAGTGACGCCCAGGACGCGCCCCCCCGCCGTGACGAAGTGCCCGCCCACGCGCCGGGTGCCGGCGTGGAACACGACCACGTCCGTGTCACGGGCGACGGCATCGAGCCCCGCGATCGGCTTTCCGCTCTCGTAGTCGCGCGGGTAGCCGCCGGAGGCCAGCACCACGCAGACCGCCGCGTCGCCCCAGCCGACGGGAGCGGCGCGGTCCAGGTCGCCCCGGGCCGCGCCGGCGAGCAGGGGCACGATGTCGCCGTTCATGCGAACCACCAGCGGCTGGGTCTCGGGATCGCCGAAGCGCACGTTGAACTCGACGACGCGGGGTGCACCGGACGCATCGATCATCAGACCCACGTAGAGCACGCCCTGGTACGGGTGACCGTCGTCCGCCAGGCCGCGCACGGCGGGATGCACGATCTCCTCGAGCACGCGCTTCTCGATCGCCTCCGTGAGGACTGGCGCCGGCGAGTAGGCGCCCATGCCGCCGGTGTTCTCGCCGCGGTCGCCGTCGAGAGCGCGCTTGTGATCCTGCGCGGCGGCCAGGGTGACGATGTGCCGGCCGTCGGTGATCGCGTAGTAGGAGGCCTCCTCCCCCTCCAGGCGCTCCTCCACCAGAACGCGCGCACCGGCCTCGCCGAAGCGCCGCTCGGCCATGATCTCCGCGAGCGCGGCTTCCGCCTGCCGGACGTCGTCGCACACCATCACGCCCTTGCCGGCGGCCAGTCCGTCGGCCTTGACGACGCAGGGCCCGTCGAGGCTCTGCACGTGGGCGCGCGCCCGCTCGAGATCCTCGAACACGGCGAAGCGCGCGCCGGGTATCCCGTGGCGCGCCATGAAAGCGCGGGCGTACGCCTTGCTGGCTTCGAGGCGTGCGCCCTCGCGCGAGGGACCGAAGACCGCGAGCCCGGCCTCGCGCAGACGATCAGCGACGCCGTCGGCCAGCGGCGCCTCCGGGCCGATCACCACCAGGTCGGCGCCCTCGCTGTGCGCAAGACGCACGAGCGCCGGCGCGTCGCCGGCTTTCACGTCGGGGAAGCAGTCGGCGTCGCGGGCGATGCCGTCGCTTCCGGGCGCCGCCAGGACGCGATCCACGAGCGGGCTCTGCGCGATCTTCCACGCGAGCGCGTGCTCCCGGCCCCCCGAGCCGACGACGAGGACGCGCATCAGTGCCGGAAGTGCCGCACGCCGGTGAACACCATCGCGAGCTCCCGCCGGTCGGCGGCGGCGATCACCTCGGCGTCCCGTACCGAGCCGCCGGGCTGGACGATCGCCGTGGCCCCGGCCTCGGCGGCCGCCTCCAGGCCGTCCGGGAACGGGAAGAAGGCATCGCTGGCGAGCCCGCAGCCGCTCAGGTCGATGCCGACGCGGCCCGCCTTCTCGCGCGCCTGGTGGATCGCGTCGACGCGCGAGGTGGCGCCGCCGCCGATCGCCAGGGTCCGATCGGGGCCCGCGAAGACCACGGCGTTGCTCTTCACGTGCTTGACGACCCTCCAGCCGAACTGCAGCGCCCGAAGCTCCGCCTCGCCGGGCTTGCGGGCCGTCACCACGCGGCACGCCGCGATCTCTTCGCGCCCGAGGTCCGGCTCCTGGAGCAGCGCCCCGCCGAACACCCGCCGCCAGTCGGGCTCGTCGCCGGAGATGCGCTCCGGGTGGAAGCGCAGGAGACGCCGGTTCTTCTTCTTCTTCAGCAGCTCCAGGGCGTCCGCGCTGAACGCGGGGGCGATCAGGACCTCGGTGAAGATCTTGTCGACCTCGAGCGCGAGATCGAGATCGAAGGGGCGATTGCAGACGATGATCCCCCCGAACGGGGACTCGGGGTCCGTGGCGAAGGCACGCCGGTAGGCCTCCAGCGGGCTCGCGCCGCTGCCCACGCCGCAGGGCGTGTTGTGCTTCAGGATGGCGACCGTCGTCTCCGCGTCGAACTCCAGGATCAGGGACAGCGCCGCCTGGGTATCGACCAGGTTGTTGTACGAGAGCGCCTTGCCGTGGAGCGGCTCCGCGATCTCGAGGAAACGCCCGTAGAGCGCCGCTCGCTGGTGCGGGTTCTCGCCGTAGCGCAGCGCAGCCGCGTGTCCGAGATCGACGGACAGCACCGCCGGAAGCTCCGCCGGCCCGGCCTCGACGCCGCCGAGCTCGCCGGCGAGATAGCCGTGGATGGCGGCGTCGTAGCGCGCGGTGCGGGCGAAGGCCTCGAGCGCCAGCCGCGCGCGCGTCGCGTCGGAAAGCTGCCCGCCCTCGGCCTCCAGCTCCGCCAGGACGGCGGCGTAGTCGGCGGGATCCACGACGACGGCGACGTAGGCGTGGTTCTTCGCCGCCGATCGGATCATCGAGGGACCGCCGATGTCGATCTTCTCGATCGCGTCCGCGAGCGTGACGTCGGGCTTCGCCACCGTGGCCTCGAAGGGGTAGAGGTTCACGGCGACCAGGTCGATCGTCGGCAGATCGTGCTCGGCGAGATCCGCGCGGTCCCCGGCGTGGTCGCGGCGCGCGAGCAGCCCGCCGTGGATGCGTGGGTGGAGCGTCTTCACGCGCCCGCCCAGCATCTCGGGGCTGCCGGTCACGACCGCGACGTCGGTCACCTCGAGGCCCGCGCTGCGCAGCGCATCGGCCGTGCCGCCGGAAGCGATCAGCTCCACCCCCAGAGCCGCCAGTCCGCGGGCGAACTCGACCAGGCCCGACTTGTCGGAAACGGAGAGCAGCGCCCTTCGGACGGGGCGCCGCCGAGTCTGGGGAGTCATCCGCGTGTCCTCGCGCCGACGGAGAAGCTGCGGGTGGGTTCGCCCGCAGTTTTACCGAGGAGGGCGCGGGAAGTCAAACCGCCGCCGTCGAAACGGCGTCTCGCGGCGTCACTCGCCCTCGAAGACGCGAGGGACGCGCGAGCCCACGCGCACGAGCATCTCGTAGGAGAGCGTGCCGGCGGCCTCGGCGGCCTCCTCGACGGGAAGCCGCTCGCCCTGCCCCTCCCCGAAGACGATCGCTTCGTCGCCGATCTCGACGGCCTCGTCGCCCACGTCCACGCCGACGAAATCCATCGACACGCGCCCGACGATGGGGCGGCGGCGTCCGCCGATCAGCACCGAGCCCCGATTCGAAGCGGCGACGGGCACGCCGTCGGCGTAGCCCAGCGGAAGCGTGGCGATGCCGGTGGGCCGCTTCGCCCGAAACAGCGCGGAGTAGCCCACGGCATCGCCGGCGCGCAGGCGGCGCACGTGCACGACGCGGGTGCGCAGCGTCATCGCCGGCCGCAGGTCGGCCTCCAGGTGCGGAGCCGGGCGCGCCCCGTAGAGCATCAGACCCGGGCGCACCGCGGTCGCCTCGGGCAGCGCGTCGGCGAGCGCTTTGCCCGCGAGCAGCGCCGCCGAGTGGGCCGCGTGCACGAGGCCGGCTGCGACGCCGCGGACGCGCGCCGCCTCGAGCACGCCGCGGAAGGCCTCGATCTGAGCGAGCGACGGCGCGAGGTCCGGCTCGTCGCCGCGGGCGAAGTGCGTGTAGACGCCCTCGAGCGCCAGCGCCGGCTCGCGCGTCACGGACTCGAGAAGCTCCACGGCCGCTTCCGCCGGCACCCCCATTCGACGCATTCCGGTGTCGATCTCGATCTGGACGGGCAGCGCCTCCGCGCGGGCTGCGGCGGCCCGGGCGAGGCGCTCGACGTGACCCGCGTGGTGGACCACGGGCGTGAGGCCGTGCGCCAAGGCCGCCTCCGCCTCCGGGTCGTCGTGGACCCCGCCCAGCACGAGGGTCGGCAGGCGCAGACCCGCAGCGCGCAGCTCCGCGCCCTCGGCGACGGTGGCGACGGCGAAGCGGCGACAGCCGGCGTCTGCGAGCGCGCGGGCCACCGGGACCGCGCCGTGCCCGTAGGCGTCGGCCTTGACCACGGCGATCAGCTCGCGCCCCTCGGCACGGCGCTGCGCCTCGCCGAAATTGGCGCGGACGGCGCCGAGATCGATGCTCGCCACGGTCGGCCGCCGGCCCTGCACACCGCCCCCCACGGGTCGCTCCCCGTCCCTATAACTTATCGAAAGATCGCCGGAAACCAGCCACCGGGTTTGACAGCGGCGCGGCCGCTCGGGTAGCTTCGACGCGTCCAATCCCGACGGTTCTCGTGTCCGACGGAGAAATCGCACTACTCGTCAACGGAGAGCCCCGCGCGGTGCCCCCGGGCTGTACCGTGGACGGCCTCGTGCGCCGCCTGGAGCTCGACCGGCAGCGGGTCGCCGTGGCGGTGAACCGGGACGTCGTCCCGCGCTCCGATTTCTCGTCCCGTCGGCTCGCAGCGGGCGACCGCATCGAGATCCTCGAGGCGGTGGGAGGAGGCTGAACCATGGCGGACGGCTACCAGCTCGGCTCGCGCCGCTTCACGTCGCGCCTCATCATCGGCAGCGGCAAGTACGCCTCGTTCGAGCAGAACCTGGCCTGCGCCGAGGCCAGCGGCGCGGAGATGGTGACCGTCGCCCTGCGGCGAACCCGGCTCGATGCTCCCAAGGGCCAGGGGCTGCTCGACTACATCGCGCCGGACCGCTTCACCATCCTGCCCAACACGGCCGGGTGTTTCTCGGCGGAGGACGCCGTCACGACGGCGCGCCTGGGCCGCGACCTCCTGGGCACGGACCTCGTCAAGCTCGAGGTGATCGGCGACGAGCGGACGCTCTTTCCGGACGTGGCCGCGACGATCGAGGCGGCCCGCACCCTCCTCGACGAGGGCTTCACCGTGCTGCCCTACGTGACCGACGACCCCGTCGCGTGCCAGCGGCTCGCGGCCCTCGGCTGCGCGGCCGTCATGCCGCTGGGCGCGCCGATCGGCTCGGGCATGGGCATCCGCAACCCCGCCAACCTGCGGATCATCCTCGAGACGGTCGAGGTGCCGGTGATCGTCGACGCCGGGGTCGGCACCGCGAGCGACGCGGCGGTCGCCATGGAGCTCGGGTGCACCGCCGTGCTCATGAACACCGGTATCGCCGCCGCCAAGGACCCGCTCCGGATGGCGCGCGCGATGCGGCTCGCGGTGGAGGGCGGCCGCCTGGCCTACGAGGCCGGTCGCATGCCGCGTCGCCTCTACGCCTCGGCTTCGAGCCCGCCCGACGGAGTCGCGAGCTTCTGACGGGCCGCCGCCCGATCCTCTGCCTGGTCACCGATCGCGGGGCGGCGCGCGGCCGCCTGGAGGAGAGCGTGGCCGCCGCCGTGGGGGCCGGCGTGGACTGGGTCCAGCTGCGCGAGCGCGACCTCCCCGGCGCCGAGCTCCTGGCGCTCGCCGACGCCGTGGCGGGGGCGGCCCGCAGCGCTGCGAGGGAGCGCGGCGGGGAGCTGCGGATCCTGGTGAACCGCCGCATGGACGTGGCGCTGGCCGTGGGCGCCGACGGCGTCCACCTGGGTTTCGACGCCGTCGATCCGCACACCGCCCGCCGGCTGCTCGGCCCCGACGCGCTCGTCGGCGTCTCGACCCACTCCGCCGAGGAGGCTCGAGCCGCCGAGGCCGGCGTCGTCAGCTACGTGCAGCTCGCACCGATCTTCCCCCCGCTCTCCAAGCGGGCCTCGCGCCCCCCCCTCGGCACGCGGGGGCTGGCCGAGGCGGCCGCGGCCGGCGTGCCCGTATTGGCCCAGGGGGGCGTCGATGCCGGCAACGCCGCGGCGGTCGTGGCCGCGGGTGCCGCCGGGGTGGCCGTGACCGGCGCCATCCTGCTGGCCCGCGACCCGGCCGCGGCTGCCGCCGCCCTGCGCCGGGCGCTCGACAGCCCCCAGGACCCTCGAAGATCCGACACGCCTTTGTAACGGCCGGGGCCGAGGGAGATCCCTCCCAGGCGGGGGCCCGCCTTCGTTCGCCTTCGGCTCACTGCGCGGCGGCTCCGCCGCCTTGCACGAATGGCTCGGCCGCAGGGGCTGCGAGCCGCCGATCGAAGATCGGAGGCGGCCTGCGCTTGATTTCGCTGCGGGATCTCCCTCGGCCCCGGCCGGCACGGTGTCTACAGCGGCAGGGCCGCGGCGCCGTCGGCGGCAACGGCGGCGTGAACCGGCGGCCGGCGGCCGAAGCGGCGCTCGAAGCCGGCAGCGATGTCCCGTGCCACCTCCTCGGCGGCCCCGGCCGCAACCAGGTGGACGCTACAGCCCCCGAACCCCGCTCCCGTGAGGCGAGACCCGTACACCCCCGGCCGCGCATCGGCGATCTCGCACAACGCGTCCAGCTCGGGCGTGCTCACCTCGAAGTCCTCGCGCAGGCTGCGCATCCCGTCGCGCAGCCGGGCCCCCGCGGCCTCGAGGTCGCCGGCAGCAAGGGCCGCACACACGGCCTCGACCCGTTCGTTCTCGCTGACGACGTGGCGCACGCGCCGAAACAGGAGTGGGTCGAGGGCCCGCTCGAGGGCCGGCAGCCGCTCCGGCCCGAGGTCGCGCAGCGCCGTCGCTCCCTCGGGCGCGACGCCGGCCGCCACCGCCGCCGCGAGTCCGCGCCGGCACTGCTCGCGCCGCTCGCCGTAGCCGCTCCCCAGCAGCGGCCGCGTCACCCCGGAGTGGGCGATCAGCAGCCGCAGCCTCGAGCCCGGCAGCGGCACCGGCCGGACTTCCAGACTGCGGCAGTCGATGCGCAGCGCGCAGTCGCGCCGCCCCAGGCTGCTGGCGAAGGGATCCATGATTCCGCAGGCCACGCCCACGAACCCGCTCTCTCCGCGGTGCGCGAGCCGCGCCCGCAGGGCGGCGTCCAGACCGAGTTCCAGGCAGCCGTCCACGGCCGTCACGAGCGCCAGCCCCAGGGCCGCCGAGCTCGACAGCCCCGACTCGGGCGGGACGTCGCTGGCGATCGCGACGTCGAAGCCGCGCACCGGGAACCCGGCGTCGCACAGCGCGAACCACGCGCCCCGCACGTAGTCGAGCCAGTCGCCCGCGCGGCGCAGGTCGGTGGCTTCGAAGGACCCCTCCTCGCCGCGCTCGCGGGAGAAGGCCCGGACCCGCGCGTCCGTCCGCGGCGCGACGACGGCCAGCGTGTCGCGGTCGATCGCGCAGGGGAGAACGAGGCCCTCGTTGTAGTCGGTGTGCTCGCCGATCAGGTTCACCCGGCCGGGAGCGCGGGCGCCGAACACCGGAGCGCGTCCGAAGCGGGCCTTGAACTCCTGGGCGAGCCCGGCGAGCATCGGCCGTCAGGCTACGGATTCCGCGCTAACTTCGCCTCCGGGGCGGCCCCTCACCCGGGCCGTGAAGCTTTTCCGGGGCAGACGCGTCCGAGAGGCCGTATGGGCAAACGCATACTTGCGCTCGTCATCGGGCTGGCGTCGCTGGCGGCGACCGCGCGCGCCGACGACCCCTTCCTCCGCCGCACCGCCACGGTCGAAGTGGTCGAGAAGGTGGGACCGGCGGTCGTGAACATCACGACCGAGCGCATCGTGGTCACGAGTCCGTTCGGCTTCCGCTCCCCGAATCCGATGTTCGACCAGTTCTTCCGCGACTTCTTCGAACCGCGGCTGCAACATACCCTCCAGAGCCTCGGTTCCGGCGTCCTGATCGACCCCGAGGGCCGCGTCCTCACCAACGAGCACGTGGTGGACCGGGCGAGCCGGATCCGCGTCAGCGTCGGCGACGGCCGCGAGCTGGACGCGACGCTCATCGGTGCCGACCCCAACAACGACATCGCCGTGCTCCAGCTGAAGGACGGCGAAGGGCTGCCGTGGATCCCGCTGGGGAGCTCGGACGACCTGCTGGTGGGCGAGCCGGTGATCGCCATCGGCAATCCCTTCGGACTCTCCAGCACCGTGACGACCGGCGTGATCTCGGCACTCGATCGCTCGGTGCGCACCGATCAGCGGGTGTTTCGCGGCTTCCTCCAGACCGACGCCTCGATCAACCCCGGCAACTCCGGCGGACCGCTGCTCAACGCCGAAGGCGAGCTCATCGCCATCAACACCGCGGTGTACCAGGGCGGCCAGGGAATCGGCTTCGCGATCCCCATCGACACGGCCAAGCGGGTCATCCACGAGCTCATCGCCCACGGCGAGGTGGCTCCCGTGTGGCTGGGGCTCGACTTCCAGGACCTCGACGCGGCCCTCGTGGAGGCCCTCCAGCTGCCGGCGAACCTGCGCGGGGCCCTGGTCAACCGGGTGCGCGAGCGCAGCCCGGCGCACCGGGCGGGGATCCGACGCCGCGACGTGGTGACTCACGTGGACGGAAGCCCGGTGTCGTCCGCACGCGGATTCTTCGAGAGGCTCGAGACGGTCACGGACGGTCAGGAGCTGCGGATCGACCTGTGGCGCGATGGGGAGGCCCGGAGCCTGACGGCGCGCGCCGAGGAGATTCCCCACGACCGCGTCGTGCCGCTGCTGGAAGACCTGCTGGGGATGAGGCTCGGGCCACGCGCGAACGGCGGCAGCTACAGCGTGCGGGAGGTCCGGGCCGGGAGCGGCGCGGCCCGCATCGGGATCCAGCCCGGCGACCTGGTGTTGGGCATCAACGGGCGTCCGCTGGACGACGTGGATTCGCTGCGCCGCTCCGCCCTCGAGCTGCGGGGCCGCCATCGGGCGCTCGTCGTGGTTCAGCGGGGCTCCGGTCGTTACCATGTGACGATTCCCATGGTCTGAGGTCCTCGCAGACCGGGAATCGAATTCGGAGTCGCAGCGGGAACCGGAAGCGGGAGTCCGGGGTCGGAATCAACTCGGGGGGGCGCTGCGCCGCGGGTCCCGCTCGGACGCGCGCGCAACCCACAGGCAGGCAACAACCGGAGTCCGTCATGAAGGCGAGTCGTTTGGGTTTGGCAATACTCCTGTCCGCGGCTGCTGCGGCTCTGCTCGTCGCCTCGGGCGCCGTGGACGTGCGCATCACCTGGCGCGACAAGGCGGCGCACGCCATCGACCTGTTCGGAAGCAAGGAGGAGGCCAGACCGGAGGCGCCCACCGGCGAGCCTTTCTGGCGCGAGAACGGCCTCTCCGCACCGATCGCGCCGCGGGGCGTTCCCGGCGGCTTCGCCGATCTCGCGGAGCAGGCGTCGGCCGGCGTCGTGAACATCCAGACCTCGCGGACGGTGAAGGGCTCGGCCATGCCGCAGTTCGAGGAGTTCTTCTTCGGGAGCCCCTTCGAGGACCTGTTCCGGAAGCAGCACCCCGACGTGCCGCACGAGTTCAAGCGGTCGAGTCTGGGGACCGGCTTCGTGATCTCGCCCGACGGCTACATCGTGACGAACAACCACGTGATCGAAGAGGTCGACAGCATCACGGTCGCCCTGGAGGACGGCGCGGAGTTCGAGGCCACGGTCATCGGCCGCGACCCCACCACCGACATCGCGCTGATCCGCGTCGAGTCGGAGCAGGAGCTCTTCGCCCTGCCCCTGGGCAACTCCGAGGCGGTGCGGCCGGGAGAGTGGGTGGTCGCCATCGGCAACCCCTTCGGTCTGGGTCACACGGTCACGGCCGGCATCGTGAGCGCGAAGCACCGCATGATCGGACAGGGCAAGTACGACGACTTCATCCAGACCGACGCGGCCATCAACTTCGGGAACTCGGGCGGACCGCTCCTCAACCTCTCCGGCGAGGTGATCGGCATCAACACCGCCATCAACCCGCGCGCCAACACCATCGGATTCGCGGTGCCCATCAACATGGCCAAGGGGATCCTGCCCCAGCTTCGCGCCAAGGGGCGCGTGACCCGAGGCTGGCTCGGCGTCGTGATCCAGCGCATCACCCCGGAGCTGTCGGAACCCTTCGGCCTGGAGAGCGAGAACGGTGCGCTCGTCTCCAAGGTGATCCCCGACGGCCCCGCGGAGGGCGCGGGGATCGAGCGCGGAGACGTCATCGTCGAGTTCGACGGACAAGAGATCAAAGACTGGAACGACCTCCCGCGCGTCGTGGCCAGCACGCCGGTGGGCAGGAAGGTCAAGCTGGTGGTGCTCCGCGACGGCGAGCGCAAGACGCTGAAGGTGGAGATCGCGGAGCTGGAGGAGGCGCAGCCGCGCGTCGAGCTCGCCGAGAAGGGCGGAGCCACGGAGTTCGGCCTGCGGGTTCAGGACCTCACGCCCGACCTGGCGGAGCAGCTGGGCGTGGACGAGAAGGACGGCGTCGTGGTGACCTCCGTGACGCCCGGCAGCCCTGGGGCCGAGGCCGGCGTTCGGCGCGGAGACGTGATCCTCGAGGTGAATCGCAAAGAGGTGAGCGACGTCGAGGACCTCCGCAAGCATCTCGCGCACGCCGATCGCAGCGCCCTGCTGCTGATCCGCCGCGGCGAGGCCACGATCTTCGTTCCCCTGAAGCGCAAGGGATAGCTCCGCCCGCCGCCTTGTCCCGGCGGGGACCGTGCTTAGGCTTGTGGCCATGCGAATGGACAAACTGACCATCAAGAGCCAGGAGGCGCTGGCGGAGGCCCAGTCCCTCGCCGCCTCCCGCGGCCACAGCGAGATCCTGCCGGCCCACCTGCTGCGCGCGCTGCTCAGTCAATCCGAGGGCAGCACGGTGCCCGTGCTCCAGAAGCTCGGCGTCCCCATCGACGTCCTCCAGGGCGAGCTCGAAAAGCTCCTGGAGCAGACGCCGAAGGTCACCGGAGGCGCCCAGACGCAGCTCGGCCGCGCCGCCTCCCGCGTCCTCGAATCCTCCTTCCGCGAGGCCGACGCCCTCAAGGACGAGTACGTCTCCACCGAGCACCTGCTGCTGGCCATCGCCGCCCAGAAGGACGATCCGGCCGGGCGCATGCTGCGCGAGGCGGGCTCGGACCGCGAATCCCTGCTCAAGGCGCTCGTCTCGGTCCGAGGCGGCGCCCGCGTGACGGATCCCGACCCCGAGTCGAAGTACCAGGCGCTGGCGAAGTTCAGCCGCGACCTCACCGACGCCGCCCGCCGGGGCAAGGTCGATCCGGTGGTGGGGCGCGACGAGGAGATCCGGCGTGTGGTCCAGGTGCTCTCGCGGCGCACCAAGAACAACCCCGTGCTGATCGGGGAGCCCGGCGTGGGCAAGACCGCCATCGCCGAAGGTCTCGCCCAGCGGATCTTCGCCGGCGACGTGCCGGAATCCCTCAAGGACCGGCGGCTGGTGGCCCTCGACATCGGGGCGCTGATCGCCGGCACCAAGTACCGAGGTGAATTCGAGGACCGGCTCAAGGCCGTGCTGCGCGAGGTCTCCGAGGCCGAGGGCAGCATCATCGTCTTCATCGACGAGCTGCACACGATCGTGGGAGCCGGTGCGGCCGAAGGCGCCGCCGACGCCGCGAACATGCTCAAGCCCGCCCTGGCCCGGGGCGAGCTGCGCTGCATCGGCGCGACGACCCTGGACGAGTACCGCAAGCACGTCGAGAAGGACGCCGCCCTGGAGCGCCGCTTCCAGCCCGTCTTCGTGGGGGAGCCCAGCGTCAAGGACACGATCTCGATCCTGCGCGGACTCAAGGAACGCTACGAGGTGCACCACGGGGTCCGCATCCAGGACGCGGCCCTGGTGTCGGCGGCGACGCTCTCGAACCGCTACATCACCGACCGCTTCCTGCCCGACAAGGCGATCGACCTCATGGACGAGGCCGCGAGCCGCGTGCGCGTGCAGATCGACTCCATGCCCGAGGAGCTCGACCAGCTCGAGCGCAAGCGCGTCCAGCTCGAGGTCGAGCGCGAGGCGCTGAAGAAGGAGAAGGATCCGGCGAGCGCGAAGCGGCTCGCGCGCGTGGAGCAGGAGATCGCGAATCTGCGCGACCAGTGCGGCGGGATGAAGGCGCGCTGGGAGAACGAGAAGAGCGGCATCGCTCGCGTGCGCAAGCTCAAGGAGCAGCGCGAGGAGCTCAACGCCGAGCTCAAGCGCGTCGTGCGCGCCGGCGACCTCGAGCGAGCGGCGGAGATCCGCTACGGCGAGCTCGTTCAGATCGAGAAGGACCTCGAGCAGGAGCAGAACCGCCTGGCGGAGCTCCAGAAAGAGGGCTCACTCCTGTCCGAGGAGGTCACCTCGGAGGAGATCGCCGAGATCGTCTCCAAGTGGACCGGCATCCCGGTGAACAAGATGCTCGAGGGCGAGCAGGAGAAGCTGCTCTCGATGGAGGACACGCTGCGCGTGCGCGTCGTCGGCCAGGACGACGCCCTGCGGGCCGTCTCGGCGGCGGTGCGGCGCGCGCGGGCGGGCCTCCAGGACCCGAACCGGCCGATCGGCTCCTTCATCTTCCTCGGGCCCACCGGCGTGGGCAAGACCGAAACGGCGCGCGCGCTGGCCGAGTTCCTGTTCGACGACGAGCACGCCATGGTGCGCATCGACATGAGCGAGTTCATGGAGAAGCACTCGGTTTCGCGCCTGATCGGCGCCCCTCCCGGCTACGTCGGCTACGAGGAGGGCGGCCACCTCACCGAGGCCGTGCGCCGCCGCCCCTACTGCGTGGTGCTCTTCGACGAGATCGAGAAGGCCCACCCCGACGTCTTCAACGCGCTGCTGCAGATCCTCGACGACGGACGCCTCACCGACGGCCAGGGCCGGACGGTCGACTTCCGCAACGCCGTCCTGATCATGACCTCGAACGTCGGCAGCCAGCACATCGTCGCGCTCGACGAGAGCACCCAGCGCGAGGAGATGGAGCGGCAGGTGCAGGAGGCGCTGCGCTCGAACTTCAAGCCCGAGTTCCTGAACCGCATCGACGAGACGATCCTGTTCCACCGGCTCGGGCGCGAAGAGTTCGACCGCATCGTCGACATCCAGCTGGCGCGCGTGCAGACGCTGCTCGACGAGCGCCGCATCGAGCTCGAGGTGAGCGACGAAGCGAAGCGGCTGCTGGCGGAGAAGGGCTACGATCCCCACTACGGCGCGCGGCCGCTCAAGCGGGTGATCCAGCGAATGCTCCAGGATCCGCTGGCGATGCGCATCCTCGAGGGCAACTTTCCCGAGGGCTCGAAGGTCTTCGTGGACGCTCGCGTCTCGGGCGAGGCGCTCGAGTTCCGCAAAGCCTGAGGTGCTGGTAGAGGGCGCCGTCGCGGAACCCGAGGGCGCGGTAGTAGGCGCGGGTGCCGACGGCCGAGATCACCGCCAGGTTCGCGAAGCCCGCGGCGCGCGCCCGGCTCCGGGCCGCCTCGACGAGCGCGCGCCCGAGCCCCCGGTGCTGCGCCCGGCCCGGCTGCCGTCGGCCGATCGCGAGCGAGGCCCCGTAGACGTGGACCTCGCGCACGAGAGCGCTGCGGCGGATCTCCTCGACGAAGGAGGGCTCCCGCGGCAGTGACAGGCGGAGGAAGGCGGCGATGCGGTCCTCCGGCGTCACGAACTCCAGGAAGACCTCGTCCCCGACCGAAGTCTCGTAGTCGGTGGCGACCAGGCGCAGCTCCACGCCACCCAGCGGCTGCGACCGGATCTCGCGACCGCGGATCTCGCGGCACGACTCGCCACCCTCGCGCAGCCGCCGCTCCGCCACCTCGCGCAGGTTGCCCGTACGGCTTCCGGCGACGATGTCGTCCGCCGAGAAGTCGCGGATCACGCGCGTGAGGCGGCAGTAGCGCGGGGCGTCTCGCAGACACGCCGCAACCACGCCGACGAGCTCCTCCCGGGTGTAGGGACGCCATTCGCCCCGCGCGTGGTACGCCATCAGATCCGCGCTCTCGACGAGGCTGCAGGGGTAGATCTTGAGCTCGTCGGGGCGGAAGTCGCGGTCGCTGAAGAGGCGCGCGAAGTCCGCGACGTCGTCGGTCGGCGAAGAGCCGTGCAGGTTCGGCATCCAGTGGCCGTGGATCTTGAAACCGGCCTCGCGCAGCAGGCGCAGCGCGCGCCGTGTTGCCGCCACGTCGTGCCCCCGGCGATTGAGTGCCAACACGCGGTCGGAGAGGCTCTGGATGCCGATCTGGACCTTGGTCGCACCCAGGCGGCGGATGCACAGCACCTCCGCCTCGCAGAGATGGTCCGGACGGGTCTCGAGGGAGAGCCCCACGCAGCGGCAGGCCGCCGCTTCGTTCCGGCGCTGGGCCGGCTCGAGGTCGCTCCAGCTCGCGCGCACCGGGGAGGAGCGCGCCGCGGCGCGCCCGTCGAGGCCGCTTCCGAAGTCGTTGAGCGCGTCGATGCAGCGCTTCACGAATGCAATGCGATAGGGCTCGGGGTAGACCGACCAGGTGCCGCCGAGCACGATCAGCTCGACCTTGTCGACGGGGTGGCCGATGCTCCGGAACGCGGCCAGCCGGTTCCACGTCTGAAGATAGGGATCGAAGCCGTTGTCCTCGGCGCGTTGCGCCCCCGGCTCGTCCGCGAGGTAGCTCTTCGGCATGCGGGCGTCGTTCGGACAGAAGATGCAGCGCCCCGGGCAGGGATGGGGCTTCGTGAGCACGGTGACCGGCGTGACGCCGCTCTGGGTCCGCACCGGGCGCAGGCGCAGCGACTCGACGAATGCGTGCTCGCCCACGCGCCACCCACGCTCGCGGGCGAAGTGCCGGAAGCCGGCGATGAGCTCGCTGCGCGAGAAGAGGCCGCAGCCGTCCTTCGGGTGCCGCTTGAGGATCCGGTCCAGCGCGCGCGCGTCCAGGTCTCGCGATTCCGCGATCTCCCCGACGATCGCGACGAGGTCGCGCCCGTGCCGTTCGGGATCGAACGCGGGCGGGGATCTGCGCGGCCTGGCGTTGGGCACCGGCTCCTCTCCGGGGAGGGTCGGCTACTGTATCGCAGGCCCCGAGAGGACGAGACGCTGGACGCGAAGACCGTTCGGCTACTGAACGCGATCAACCGCAGCTTCTACCGCGAGCAGGCCGCGGAGTTCAGCGCCACGCGGGAGTCCCCGTGGCCGGGCTGGACGCCGCTGCTCGAGCTCGTCGGGGAACACGTCCGCGAAGCGCCGCTCGACGTGCTCGACGTGGGCTGCGGCAACGGGCGTTTCGCCGCCTTCCTCGCCGAGCGGGGCGCCGCCTTTACCTGCTTCGGAATCGACGCCAGCGCGCCGCTGCTGGAGCATGCGCGGGCGCGCGGACTGCCGCCGGGGACGGCGACCTGGCGCCTCGGCGACTTCCTCGAGGGCCCCCTCGAGGCCCACCTCCCCGCGCAGCGCTTCGACCTCGTCGTCCTCTTCGGCGTGCTGCACCACGTGCCCGGTCGGCAACGGCGGCTCGCGCTGCTGCGGGCGCTCGGACGCCGCCTGCGGCCGGGAGGGCTACTGGCGCTCACCGCCTGGCAGTTCGAGGCCTTCCGGCGCTTTCGCGACCGGCTGCTCTCGTGGGAGGCCTACAACCGCAGCGCGACCGAGCCCATCGACCCGGCGCAGCTCGAGCGGGGCGATCACCTGTTGCCCTGGCGGCGGGGCCGGGGCCTGCGCTTCTGTCACTTCGCCGACGACGCCGAGATGGAAGGGCTCCTGGGGGAGGCCGCCCTGGAAGCGGTCGAACGCTACCGCGCGGATGGCCGCAGCGGCGACCTCAACCGCTACTTCGTCGTACGCGCGGGGGCTTGATCGGATCCGCGCGGGGTGCAAACTTGCGCGCGTGGAAGCGCCGCCCGATCTCTCGCGCCCCTCGCCGGCCGTGAACGGCGCGATCAGCCTGGTTCCGCCGTACGTCTCGGCCCAGCCCCTCGCGCGCTGGCTCGCCGTGCTGCTCGTCGTCACCGGGCTCGTCGCCTGGATCGCGGTGGGCTTCGACATCGCGGACATCCGCCTGCTCGCGCGCCAGGCGGGGGGTGAGGCGATCGAGGCGATCGACCGGCGCGCTCACGGCATCACCGGTGCCGTCCTGTTGACGGCCCAGATCACCCTCTTCGTCGCCACGGCCCTGGCCTTCGTTCTCTGGACCTACGCGGCGCGCAGCAACTTGCGCGCGCTCGGCGCCCGGCGCCTCGACTACACGACCGCCTGGTCGGTGGCGGGCTGGTGGGTCCCGGGGCTCAACGTCGTGAGGCCCTACCAGGTGCTGCGGGAGATCTGGAAGGCGAGCGATCCCACCACCACGGACCGCTTCGCATGGAAACAGGCGCGCACGCCGGCGCTCCTCATCCTCTGGTGGGTCAGCTTCGTCGGATTCGTTGCGCTGGACGTCGCCACGGCGCTCATGACCCTCAGCGCCGGGGTCGAGCTGCCGAAGTTCCAGTACGCCCGCGCCGCCTCGGTGCTGGCGGATACCGGCGCCGCGGTCAGCGCCAGCCTCGCCTACTTCGTGGTCACGAAGATCACCGACGCGCAACACGAGAAGTGGGAGCTGCGCGAGCAGTACCAGGCCATCGACGACGACCTGCTCGTCCTCACCGCCGAGCGCGCGACCCCGTGACGTGCCGCTTCGACGCGGACACCGCCGTCCGGGACTGCGGCGACGGCCGCTTCGAGGCGCGCCTCGACCCGGGCTGGTGGGTGATGGCGGGACCCAACGGGGGCTATATCGCCGCCGTCGTGCTGCGCGCCCTCGCTCTCGCCGCGGACGACGCCTCGCGCGCCCCCCGGTCGCTCACGATCCACTACACGGCTCCGCCGGCCGAGGGCCCTGCGCAGATCGAGACGCGCGTCGAACGCGTCGGCCGATCCCTGACGACGCTCTCGGGCCGCCTGCTACAGGGGGACCGCCTGCTGGCGCTGGCCCTCGCCGCCTTCTCGAGGCCGCGGACGGGCCCCGCCTTCGAGGACGCGTCGATGCCCGAGGTGCCGCCGCCGGAGCGCTGCCCCGATCTCGAGGAACGCATCCCGATCCACGCCCGTTACGAGCAGCGCTGGGCCCTGGGAAGCCTGCCCTTCAGCGGCGGAGACCGGGCCCTGTGCGGCGGCTGGATCCGCCTGGCGGAGCCGCGCGTCAACGACGCCCTCGCCGTCGCCGCCTTCACGGACGCCTTTCCCCCGGCGCTGTTCTCGGTGGTGGACGACGACACGCTGGCGGGCGGCGTGCCCACCATCGACCTCACGATCCACTTTCGCGCGGCGCTTCCGCTCGCGGGCGCCGCGCCGGATGCCTGGGTCCTCTCTACGTTCCAATCGCACGTCGCCCGCGACGGGTTCGTCGAGGAGAACGGAGAGATCTGGAGCCGCGACGGCATCCTGCTGGCGCAATCGCGCCAGCTCGCCCTCGTCACCTAGACGGTCCGACGACCCCCAGTTCTTGGTTGACTTCGGGGGGCGCCTCCTGTACACGGGAGTGAGAGGAGTCGTCGACGGTGTCGATCCCGACCGGAAGCGCGTTCACCTACTTCCGATTCTTTAGCTGGCCCTGCGGGGCTCGGGGGCTCGTGTGAGCGCGTAACGGTCGAAGCGAATCACGGCACCCGGCGCCCCGAGAGAGATCTCGGGGCTTTTTGTTGGCTGCGACCCGCGTCGCGGAAAGGGGCTCGGACATGCCGGAACGAATCGAGAACAAGAACCTGGTCGAGATCCGCCCGCTGATCTCGCCGCGGGCGCTCCGGGCGAAGCTGCCCCGCTCGAAAGCCGCGGCCGAGACGGTGCTGGCCGGACGCCGCGCCATTCGCGACGTGATCCACGGACGCGACGCGAAGCGGCTCGTGGTGATCACGGGCCCCTGCTCCATCCACGACGCCGACGCGGCGCTCGAGTACGGCGCCCGCCTGCGCCGCCTGGCCGACGCCCTGGGCGACCACGTCGTCGTCGTCATGCGGACCTACTTCGAGAAGCCGCGCACGACCGTGGGCTGGAAGGGGCTGATCAACGATCCCGACCTCGACGGTTCCTGCCAGGTGGAGCGGGGGCTCCATCTCGCGCGACGGCTGCTGCTCGATCTGGG
>JAOTUO010000186.1 GCA_029863845.1 Myxococcales bacterium | reverse complement strand
CGCCTTGGGGTCGTAGAAGGCGTTCTTCGAGCCCTTGAGGAGGCTCTGGTTGACGTGCATCCCGGAGCCGTTGACGCCGAAGATCGGCTTCGGCATGAAGGTGGCGTGCAGGCCGTGGTCCTGCGCCACCCGGCGGACGACGAACTTGAAGGTCGCCACGTTGTCGGCGCAGGTCACCGCCTCGGCGTACTTGAAGTCGACCTCGTGCTGCCCGGGCGCGACCTCGTGGTGCGCGGCCTCGACCTCGTAACCCATCGACTCGAGCACGACGACGATGTCGCGCCGGCACTGCTCGCCCTTGTCGACCGGCGTCAGGTCGAAGTAGCCGCCCACGTCATGGGTCTCGACCAGCGTCGCGCCGTTGACGTCCTTCTGGAAGAGGAAGAACTCGGCCTCCGGCCCGGCGACCATCGTGAAGCCCTTCTCCCTGGCCACCTCCGTCTGCCGCCGCAGCGCTCCCCGCGGACAGCCCTCGAACGGCGAGCCGTCCGGCCGGTGGATGTCGCAGATCAGCCGCGCCACCTTCGAGCCGTCGGGGTTGCTCCAGGGGTGGACGACGAAGGTGTCGTAGTCCGGCACGAGCAGCATGTCGGACTCCTCGATCCGCACGAACCCCTCGATCGAGGAGCCGTCGAACATGATCTCGCCGTCGAGCGCCTTGCCGAACTGGCTCGCCGGCACCTCGACGTTCTTCAGCACCCCCATGATGTCGGTGAACTGCAGGCGCAGGAAGCGCACGTTCTCCTTCTTGGCGATTCTCAGTATCTCGGCTCGTGCTGGCACTTTGACCCTCCGGAGTTGAACGTTTCGCGGAAATTAGCTCAGGTGTCAGCCGAAAGCAACCCCGGGTATGCAAACTGAGTCAGTTTTTCTGCTCGTTCTGCAATTCCAAGAGCCGGGGCGGCCGCCGGCCCGGGCCGGCGGGACGATCGAGAGCGGAGTCACCTCGCGGGATGGTCGAAGACCATCCCGCGGTGTCTCCGCTCTCGAAGCCGTCTGCGAAGAGGGCGCCGCCCGGCAGGCGGCAGAGAAGCTCGTAAGCGAAGTCCGTATGCTCCACGCCTCCGCCGGCCGGCCGGGCGGCGACCTCGAAGAACAGGGCCTCGCCACCGCGCGCGATCGCCGGCAGGCCGAAGTCCGACTCCGCCCAGCGCCGTGCCGCGTTACCCAGCGTGAACTCGGAGCCCCCAGCCTCGCTGCCATCGACTCGGAGATCGAACCGCTGCCCCTCCACCCCCGCGTCCCACAGGCGGCGCAGCCGCCGGTCGCCCGCGCAGCCGGCCGCGGCCATCCAGAACTCCGCCGCCCCCACCCCCCGATAGCCGCCGTCGGCCGCGAGGGCCGCGGGCGGGTGGCCTTCGAAGAGTCCGTCGAGCTCTCGGATCTCCTCGAAGCCGCGCACCGAGTAGCCGTGGGAGATCCGCGACCGCGGATCCCCGACGTCGAGGGCGTCGACGACCGCGAGCGCCGGGCGCGGGTCGGCGTAGAACCACGCGACGGTGCGCGCCCGGATCGCCAGATCCGCCTCGCGGCCGCCCTCGAGGCCGGCGAGGAGCGAGCGGGCGAAGGGCACCGCGTCGGTCAGGAGGAACCGATAGGCCGCGGTCCGGTGCTCGCCGTTCTCGTCGGTTCCCAGCTCGAGCACTCCGTGCAGCGGCAGGCCGAACGGCCCCTGGTCGAAGTAGAAGCCGCCGTTGAAGAAGTCCTCGGCGCCGGTCCCGTAGAGCGTCGGATGGCGCAATCCGTCCACGAAGACCCGCTCGTCGCCCTCGAGATACTGGCGCGCCGGCGTCGCGACCGAGCCGAGCTCGGCGTAGAGGCCGATCCACTTCCCCGCATGCGCCCGATCCAGGAACAGGTGATCGCTGCCGATGGTGGAGGGATTGGCCACCGCAAGCTCCGCGGCAAAGAGACCGCTGCCCGGCAGCGGCTCTCCCGGGAGCGACCGCACTCGATAGGCGACCGCGACGGGAGCCGCGCCCTGGTCCAGGGTCAGCGCCAGGGTCGCCCGCCGCCAGTAGGGCATCGGCAGGAAGCTCGTGAGGTCGCCAGCGGTATCGGCCCGGAGCCAGAGCGCCTGGACGGGAGCGGCTGCGCCGGCCGCGAAAAGAGCGTCCACGGGGAGGTCGACCGTGGTGATCCCGTCGAAGGTCAAGGTCGCCCGGACGCGCGGCCAGCGCGGCCGCGGCAGATGAAGACCGAGCTCGGTGATCGTCCCGGCGGCGGAGTCGACCCACAGCACCTCCGGCATCCCCGGCTCGAGGATCACCGTGCCCTCGGTCGTGACTCCCCCGCCGTCGGGCCAGGGATCTCCGGCGGCGGCGAGGAGCTCGATCAGGCCGTCGAGATCCTCGCGTCCGGTGTAGGTCGGCACGACCGCGTCCGGCGGCAGGCGGTGAAAGCCGAACTGGAACCAGAGGCGCTGCGTCAGATCCCCGGCCAGGGCGACGCGGCACGACTGAGCGAAGGGAATCGGCACGTAGCTGAAGTTGCCGCCGCTCGAGGCCAGCCGGTCGCCCACCAGCGGCGGCACAAACGGCGGCGTGCTGGCGTCGAAGAGCGCCGGGAGGGGCACGTCGATCCGGGGAGTCGTCTCGCCGTCGAAGTAGAAGCGAATGGAGGTCGCCGGATCGAGCGGCACGCTCATCCCGGATTCGCCGGCCGTCATCCAGATCCGTACGATCGCTCCCGGGCCGCGCTCCTCGAACACGACGCCTTCCGCTCCGTCGCGGCGGATGAAGCGCTCGTCGCCCTCCGCATGCCGGTCGAAGCCGCAGCCGTCGAGGCAGTGGCTGCTGCGCAGCGCCACCTGATCGCCCTCGGGGATCACCGCCACTCGCCGCAGGTCGGTCCACACCTCCCAGGGCAGTGGGTCGCCGGCCCGCGCGGGTCCGGACGCCGCGAAGAGGATCCAGGCCGCGGCCAGACCGCTCGCTCGAACGCGCCGGCGGCGGGCACCGCGTCTCAAGCCGTCGGGCTCGCGTCCGGCAGCGGGCCCTCGGGCGCGGCGCCCGTCTCGCGCGCCAGGTCGACGGCGCCCTCGACCGCGATCGAGCGCTGCCAGACGCGGGCCGACAGATACGAGTAGAAGGCCGGCACGACGTAGAGCGTCAGCGCGGTGCCCATCGTCAGCCCGCCGACGACGGCGATGCCCATCGGCACGCGGCTCTCCGACCCGGCGCCGAGCGCCAGCGCGATCGGCAGGATGCCGAGAACCGTGGAGAACGTCGTCATCAGCACCGGCCGGAAGCGCGCTACGGAGGCCTCGTGGATCGCCTCCATGAGGCTGCGCCCCCGGGCCCGGCGCTGGTTGGCGAACTCGACGATGAGGATGCCGTTCTTGGTGACGAGGCCGATGAGCATGATCATTCCGATCTGGCTGAAGATGTTCAGGGTCTGGTGGAAGTACCACAGCCAGAAGAGAGCCCCCGAGAGCGCCAGCGGCACGGAGAGCATGATGATGAACGGGTCGCGAAAGCTCTCGAACTGCGCCGCCAGGACCAGGTAGATCAGCGCCAGGGCGAGGAGGAACACGAAGACGAGCGCCCGCGAGCTCTCGGCGAAGTCGCGCGACTCGCCGGCTAGCGTCGTGGCGAAGGTGTCGTCGAGAAGATCGTCGGCGATCCGCTGCATCGCGGCGATCCCGTCGCTCATCGTGCGGCCGGGGGCGAGACCGGCGGACACGGTGGCGGAGACGTAACGGTCGAAGCGGTAGAGCTGCGGGGGGATGCTCTCCTCGCTGACCGTCACCAGCTTGTCGAGCGGGATGGGCACCCCGTCGCCGGAGGCGACGTAGAGGTTGCGCAGGTCGAGGGTCTCGTCGCGGTTCTCGCGCAGCACCTGGGCGATGATCTCGAACTGCTTGCCGTCCATGATGAAGAAGCCGAGCCGCTGCTCGGAGAGCGAGAGCTGCAGCGTCTCGGCCACGTCGAGGGCCGAGATCCCCAGGTCGCGCGCCCGCTCGCGGTCGATCTCGACCCTGAGCTGCGGCTTGTCGAAGACGAGATCGACGTCCGGCGTCATGAGCACCGGGTCGCCCTCGGCCCGCGCGACGAACGCGGGCAGCACCTTCTGCAGCCGCTCGAGGGTCGGCGCCTGGACGACGAACTGCACCGGCTGGCCGCGGCGCCGGCCGACGGCGATGGTCGGATCCTGGGTGACGAAGGCGCGGGCGCCGGGGAACTCCTCCAGCCGCTTCCGGACGTCGGCGGCGATCTCCATCTGGCTGCGCTCGCGCTCCTCGGGGTCGACCAGCCACAGCCGCACGAAGCCGGTGTTGACCGAGGTCGACGCCCCGAAGCCCGGCGAGGTCACGGTCATGAGCTCCCGCTGTTCGGGGTAGCTTCCCAGCATCATCTCGGTCACCGCCTCGAGATACCCGTCCATGTACTCGTAGGTCGCCCCCTCGGGCGCGGTGAAGGCCACCGCCACCCGGCTGCGATCCTCGAGCGGCGCCAGCTCCGCGGGCAGGATCCCCAGGAAGAGGACGATCAGACCCACGCTCGCGGCGAGGATCGGCAGGGCGAGCCAGCGGTGGCGCAGCATCGCGGCGAGGCTCGCGCCGTAGGCCTTGCCCAGCCAGCGGAAGAAGGGCTCGGTGGCGCGGTAGAGCCAGGGCTGGCGGGCGCGCTTCTTGAGCAGCCGCGTCGTGAGCATGGAGGTCAGGGTCAGGGCGACGAAGGAGGAGATGATGACCGCCCCTGCCAGCGTCGCCCCGAACTCGTGGAAGAGACGCCCGGTGAGGCCGCCGAGGAAGAAGATCGGCAGCAGGACGGCCACGAGCGCCACGGTCGTGGCGATCACCGCGAAGAAGATCTCCCGCGTGCCCTCGACCCCGGCCGCGGCGGGCGCGAGCCCGGACTCGATCTTCGCGTAGACGTTCTCGAGGACGATGATCGCGTCGTCGACGACGAGCCCGATGGCGAGCACGAGGGCGAGCAGCGTCAGCACGTTGATGGAGAAGCCGGCGACGTACATGATGAAGAAGGCGCCGATCAGGGAGACCGGGATCACGAGGACCGGGATGAGCGTCGTGCGCCAGTCGCGCAGGAAGAGGAAGATGACCAGGACGACGAGGGCGAGCGCCGCGAGGATCGTCTGCCGGACCTCGGAGATCGACTTGCGGATGAACTGCGTGCTGTCGAAGGCGTAGGAGAGCTCGATGTCGGGAGCCATGTTGCGCTCGATCGTGGCCACCCGCCGCCGGACCTCGTCGGCGATCTCGACGTAGTTCGAGCCGGGCTGCGGCCGAATGGCCAGCGCCACCATGGAGACGCCGTTGCGGCGCAGGATCGTGCGCAGGTTCTGGGGCCCGAGCTCGGCGAGGCCCACGTCGCGCAGCCGCACGACGGCGCCCGCCTCCTCCTTGAGGATGAGGTCGTTGAACTCCTCCGGCGTCGACAGCCGGCTCATCGTGCGGACGGTCAGCTCGACGTCCCGCCCTTCGATGCGCCCGGCCGGCAGCTCGACGTTCTCGCGGCGGATGGCGTCGCGCACGTCGGTCGCCGAGAGCCGGTAGGAGGCCAGCTTCTCGGGATCGAGCCACAGGCGCATGGCGTAGGTCTTGCCGCCCCAGATGTCGATCCGGCTCACTCCCGGGACGTTCTGCAGCCGCTCGACGAAGACGTCGTCGGCGAACCGCGTCAGCTCGAGGAGGTTGCGCTGGTCGCTGCCGAGGGCGATCGCCAGCACCGGGCTGGCGTCGGCGTCGGCTTTCGAGATCGACGGCGGGTCGACGTCCGGCGGCAGGTTCGACTGGACGCGGAAGACGCGGTCGCGCACGTCGTTGGCGGCGCGCTCCAGATCGGCCCCCAGGTCGAACTCGACCTGGATCGTGCTGCGACCCTCGCGGCTCACCGAGGTCAGGGTGCGGATGCCGTCGATGCCGTTGATCGACTCCTCGAGCGGCTCGGTGATCTGGGACTCGATGACCTCGGCGCTCGCCCCCCGGTAGTTGGTCACCACCGTGATGAGCGGCGCGTCGACCGAGGGAAACTCGCGGACCCCCAGGTTGCGCAGGCCGAGGACCCCGAACAGCAGGATGGCGAGCGACATGACGATCGCCAGGACCGGCCGCCGGATGGCCACCGAGTAGAGGCTCACGGCGTCACCTCGCTGCCGGATCCACCGCCCTCGCCGCCCTCGACCGGTCGGATCCGCTCCCGGACCGGCAGGCCCGAGTTGAGCCGCTGGATGGCGGAGACGATCACCCGATCCGCCACCTCGAGGCCGTGGGTGATCTCCACCTCCGTCTCGGTGCGCACGCCCGTCTCGACGAGCCGCGGCACGGCGCGCCCCTCCTCGACGACGAACACCTTCTTGCTGCCGAGCTCCGGAATCACCGCGAGGGCCGGCACCGTCAGCGCGTCCTCGATGACGTTGATCTCGAGCTCGACGTCGGCGAAGGCGCCGGGCAAGAGCTCCCCTTGCGGGTTGGGGCAGCGGGCGCGCACCCGCAGCGAGCGGGTCTCGCGGTCGACGTTCGGCTCCACGGCGTACACCGAGCCCTCGTAGTCTCCGGCGGAGCCCCGGACCCGGAAGGCGACGACATCGCCCGGCCGGATCTGGCCGGCGTAGTTCTCCGGCACCGAGAACTCGACCTTGACGGGGTCGAGCTTCTGCAGGGTCGCGATCGGGGTCTGCGGGGTGATCGAAGCGCCCGGACTGACCGCTCGGAGGCCGATGACTCCCGGGAAGGGGGCGCGGATCCGGGTCTTGGCGAGCTGCGCCTCGGCCAGCCGCAGCTCGGCCGCGAGGACGTTGAGCTGGCTCAGGGCGAGGTCGTAGTCCTCCTGGCTGGTGAGCCCCTGGGCCAGCAGATCCTGCTGGCGGGCCTCGCGCAGGCGGGCGAGCTCGACGCGATGCAGGGCGCGGTCGCGCTCGGCGGCGAGCTCGACGTCGTCGATCTCGACGAGGCTCTGCCCGCTCGCGACCCGCGATCCCTCGGCGAAGAGGACCCGCTTCAAGATGCCCGAGATCTCGCTGCGGATCTCCACCCGCTCGTCGGCCTGGATGGTGCCGATGGTCGAAAAGCGCTCCACGATCCGGTGCGGCGCGACCGCGAGGACCTCGACCTCGAGAGGCTCGAGCGGCGCCCCGGCGCCCGGGCCTGCGGCCTCGCCGCCGGAGCGCAGCCGCGGCACCAGGAGGACGGCCGCGGCGAGCACCGCGAGCGCCAGCCAGAGCAGGGACTTCGTGGTCTTGGACATGGCCCCCTGTTCCCGCGGGTGCGTTGCCCGCAAGTGGCGCATTATACGGCGATCCGCTCCCCGGGAGGCCCCTTGGCCCCGAGCCCGGAGCCGGACGCGGCGGGCGCTTGCCAGGGCCGGCCGTTTTCGCGTAGAGTTCCCGTTCTTGCGCTGCGGCGCAGCGAGGAGAAGTTCGCCATGTCGAGAACCTGTCAGCTCACCGGCAAGAAGACCGTCAGCGCGCGCAACGTGTCGCACGCCCACAACGTCACGCCCACCTGGCAGCAGCCCAACCTGCAGCGCAAGCGGATCTACGTGCCCGAGCTCAAGCGCTGGGTGCGGCTGCGGATCTCGACGCGGGCGCTGAGGACCCTCGACAAGAAGGGCCTGCTGCGCTTCCTCAAGGACGAGGGCCTGACCCTCAAGGACGTCACCTAGCTTCCCAGCCAGTCACGAAGAGGAAGAGGCAGTCACGAAGAGGCGGTCATGAAGAAGGGCATCCATCCCGAGTACCACCCCGTCGTCTACGTCGACGGCGATTTCGAGTTCACCTCGCGCTCGACCGCGACCAGCGACGAGGTCCGCGCGATCGACGGCGTCGACCACTACGTGATCCGCCTCGAGATCTCGTCCGCTTCCCATCCGTTCTACACCGGCAAGCAGCGCTACGTCGACACCGCCGGCCGCATCGACCGCTTCCGCCAGAAGTACGGCGCGGGCCGGCCGAGCGCGGGCAGCTAGCACCAGGAGAAGTCACCGATGGCCAGCAAGTGCAAGATCGCCAAGAACGTCAAGCAGGAGCGCCTCATCGCCCTCTACCGCGAGAAGCGCGCCGAGCTCAAGGCCGTCTGGCTCGACACCAGCCGCTCCCCCGAAGACCGCGAGCACGCCTCCCGGCAGCTGCGCAAGCTGCCCCGCGACTCGAGCACCACGCGCTACCGCCACCGCTGCAACATCACCGGCCGCCCGCGCGGCTACTACCGCAAGTTCGGAATCTCCCGCATCGCCCTGCGCGACCTCGCCCGCTGCGGCGAGCTCCCCGGCGTCATCAAGGCCAGCTGGTAACCGGCCGCCCCACCCCCCC